>JBGSLP010000163.1:0-2266 GCA_041740655.1 Alphaproteobacteria bacterium | reverse complement strand
TGGGGTCGATCTCATCGGCGAAGGGCGGCATCAGCGCGCCGTGGTCGTCTGGGAGCGCTTTACACAACGGGTTAACGCGAAATCAGTCGGCTAGAAATCGGGCCGGAACGAGAAAATAGGGAATAGCATGGCGGATGGTGGAGCGGTGACGCCGGTGGGCGCTGGTAAAACAGCCGAGGCGGAACTGCGCAACTTCACGATCAATTTCGGGCCCCAGCATCCGGCGGCGCACGGCGTTCTGCGCCTCGTGCTCGAACTTGACGGCGAGGTCGTGGAGCGTGTCGACCCGCATATCGGGCTTCTGCATCGCGGCACCGAAAAGCTGATCGAGCACAAGACCTACCTGCAGGCGATTCCGTATTTCGACCGGCTCGACTATGTCGCACCAATGAATCAGGAGCACGCATTCTGCCTCGCCATCGAGAAGATGATGGGGATTGAGGTGCCATATCGCGGCCAACTCATCCGCGTGCTTTACTCCGAGATCGGACGCATTCTTTCGCATCTGCTGAACGTCACCACGCAGGCTCTCGACGTCGGCGCGCTGACGCCGCCGCTGTGGGGCTTCGAGGAACGCGAAAAGCTCATGGGCTTCTACGAGCGCGCCTCCGGAGCGCGCCTGCACGCGAATTATTTCCGCCCCGGTGGCGTGCATCAGGACCTGCCGCTGGCGCTGCTGGAGGACATCTACGCGTGGTGCGCGCCGTTCCGTAAAGTACTGGCGGATATTGATGCGCTGCTCACGCCCAACCGCATTTTCAAGCAGCGCAACGTCGACATAGCCATTGTCAGCCTCGAGGATGCGCTCGACTGGGGCTTTACGGGCGTCATGCTGCGCGGCTCGGGCGCCGCATGGGATTTGCGCAAAAGCCAGCCCTACGAATGCTACGCCGAGATGGAATTCGATGTGCCGATCGGGAAAAACGGCGAGTGCTATGACCGCTATCTCATCCGCATGGAGGAGATGCGCCAGTCGGTCAACATAATGGAGCAGTGCCTTGACCGCCTGATGGGACCACAAGGCGCCGGGCCGGTGATGAACACCAACAACAAGGTGGCGCCGCCGCGAAGGGATGAGATGAAACGCTCGATGGAAGCGATCATCCACCATTTCAAGCTCTATACGGAAGGCTTCCGCGTACCGGCCGGCGAGGTTTACGCCTGCGTCGAGGCGCCGAAGGGCGAGTTCGGGGTTTACCTCGTAGCCGATGGCTCCAACCAGCCTTACCGCTGCAAAATCCGCGCGCCCGGCTTTCCGCACCTTGCCGCAATGGACTTCCTGTGCAAGGGCCACATGCTCGCGGACGTCAGCGCCGTGCTCGGCAGCCTCGACATCGTCTTCGGCGAGATCGACCGATGACCTTCCAAACCGATATTGGCCTGCTTATTGTCACGTTGGTGCAGATCGTGATCACCAGCCTTATGGTGGTGTACACGGTACGAACGCAGCGCAAAGTGCAAGCGGCGGATACGAGCATACGATGCCAGGAGCGCTATGAAGCACTGCTTGACACGCGGTCTGCTATAAACACGCCAGAGGAAGCGGAACGGTTTTACGATCGTTTGTGGGGCGCGCAGGCAGACCAGTTCGTACACTGGAGAAATGGCTTTATCCCGGATGAGACTTATGCCGAATGGCTGAAGCATAGGCGTCATCAAGCCCGGAAGAACTCCCAACTCGCCGGTCGCGACTTCATGTCCTCATGGATCACGCGTTATTCAGAACGTTATAAGGATAATCCGTTTGGCGAACTCATGCACGCTATACTGACGCAAGGAGATATAGCGGAACCGCTGAGCGATCACAAACATGTCCGCAAAACAATGTCGAAATTTCGCAAGTGACCTGAATATCAAATTTGCGTTGTCAGCGGCTAAGTAGCCATCAAGATGTTATGTATTCATCAAGAATGAAGCTTGCGAAGCAAGGCATATAATTCAAGCTTATGATATAAATGCAAGAATTGACAGAGATGAAGGCGCCGCGTTTATTTTCCGTGGCGCCGGATCATTCGGGGGCGACGCATCCGTCAGTTGCTGAATGAGGGCTGGGGAGAGCAGGCCGAGCCGCGGGGCATCAAAAAGGCCGCCTGAGCGATCGTCTCGTTCGTTCTTGGCTTTGAGGCTCATCGCGGTTACGGCTGGCGGTGGCCTTCGATCTGTATTATCAAGTGGCTGAAGGCGCATTACCACCATCAGATCAACGGTTACCCTGCCTATGGCCGTCCGCAGACTTGACCCCAATCAGCCGAAAGATTTTGTTTTC
>JBGSLP010000162.1:0-9005 GCA_041740655.1 Alphaproteobacteria bacterium | reverse complement strand
CGATTGGCCAAAAAGCTCCCGCTGCACGGTCGCGCCGATCACGCAGACGGGCAGACCGCCGCGTATTTCGGCATCGTTGAACGGGCGTCCGGCGACAAGCGGCCAGTCACGCGCCTCCAGATAGCCGCCATCGGCGCCGTTGAGCGCGGTGTTCCAGTTCTCGGCCCCGAAAATGGCCGTCACATTCTGTGACGCGGTTGGCGCGACCGCACGCAGGCTGGGGATTTCCTTGAGCGCCTCGGCGTCCTTGACGCTGAGCGCCTTTGCCGCCTGCTGGATGCCGCCAAAGCCGCGCGGCGTCTGTCCGGGGCGCAGCACGAGCAGGTTTGTTCCGAGCTTGGCGATATCCTCCTGCACCCGGATGGTGCTGCCTCGCCCGAGCGTCACCATGGATATGACCGCCGCCACGCCGATGATGATGCCGAGCACCGTCAGAAACGAGCGCAGGACGTTGCGCCGGATCGAGCGAAGCGCGAGTTTGATGGCTTCCCAGAGCATCAGGCTTCACCCTCGCTTTTGTGGTTGTTCACCTCGATGCGGCTGATGAGGCCGTCGACCACATGCACGATGCGATCCGCGTAGGCGGCCATGACGGGATCGTGCGTCACCATGACGATTGTCAGCCCCTCGTCGCGATTGAGGCGGCGGAGCAGGTCCATGATTTCGCGGCTGCGCGCGCTGTCGAGGTTGCCAGTTGGTTCATCGGCGAGCAGCACCGCCGGGCCGGAAACGAGCGCCCGCGCGATTGCGACGCGCTGTTGCTGGCCGCCGGAGAGCTCAGCAGGCGTATGGTTTTCGCGCCCAGCAAGGCCGACAAGCTGGAGGGAGCGCATGGCCCGCGCCCGCCGCTCCGCCGCAGGCATCGAGCGGTAAACCAGCGGCAACTCGACATTCTCTGCAGCGGTCGTGCGCGCCAGCAGGTTGAACCCCTGAAAGACAAAGCCGAGATAATGCCGCCGCAAAAGCGCGCGCTGGGTGCGCGTCAGGGCGCCGACGCTGACGCCCTTGAACAGATATTCGCCGGATGTCGGCGTGTCGAGGCAGGCAAGCAGGTTCATGGCTGTCGACTTGCCCGAGCCCGACGGTCCCATGATCGCGGTGAAGTCGCCCGCATTTATGGTGAAATCGACGCCCGCCAGCGCCCTCACCGTCGCGTCGCCCGTGCCATACACCTTGGCGACCTTGCGAAACTCGACTAGGCGCTCGGCCTCTTGCGGCATCAAGATTTCGACTCCGCCAGATCGGTGAGCAGTGGCTGGCCTGCTTGCAGGTCGCCCTCCAGGATTTGCGTATTTTTCCCGTCCGTGACGCCGACGGTGACTGGAACCTTCTTGGGCGTCACGCCGTCCAGCACGTAAACGCTGCGTTTGCCGCCTTTGGCTTCCGGCTCCGGCTGACCGGCTTTCGGTATCCGGAAAAACAACCGTGAGAGTAAACCGCCGCCGCCCGATTCCTCAACGACCGGCGGCTTGAAGCGCAGCGCGGCGTTCGGAGCCAGCAGCGCGTCCTCTACCTTCTGTATGAGAATTTCCGCCGTCGCCGTCATGCCGGGGCGCAGCAGCAACTCAGAATTGTCGAAACTTAGCACCGCCTTGTATGTCACGACGCCGTCGACGGTTTCCGAGGCGAACCGGACCTGATTGATGCGCGCCGGGAAGGTTTTGTCCTGATACGCCTCCACCGTGAAAGTCGCGGTCTGGCCTTCCTTGACCTTGCCGATGTCCGCCTCATCGACATCAACCTGTAACTCCATCTTGCGCAAGTCCTCAGCCAGTGTGAGGAGGATCGGCGTCTGGAACGACGCGGCGACCGTCTGCCCAGGCTCGACGGTGCGCTTTAGCACAACGCCGTCGATGGGCGAGTAAACCTGCGCTTTGGACAGGCTCGTTTCGTTCTGCTTGAGTTCGGCCTCTGCAACCTGCACATCCGCGTCAGCGCTTGCCTGAGCGGCGACCGCGCGATCAAACTCCGCCTTTGCGGCTTCCAGCGCGGTCTGCGATGAGTAATTCTGGCCCGCCAGCGATCTCGTACGCTTGAGTTGCGCGTCCTTCTCCACCACGGTCGCTTTGGCCTGCACCACCCGCGCTTTTGCGGCTGCAAGGGAGGCCCGCGCGCGAGCGACCTGCGCATTCAGCGTCACCGTGTCGAGTTCGAGGAGCACTTGCCCCGCTTTCACGGTGTCGTTGTAGTCAACCAAAACCTTGCGGACAATGCCGGACAACTCGCTGGAAATCTCGACTTTGTTGGTCGGCTCGACGAGGCCGGTGGCGGTGACGTTGACGATGATATCGCCCCTCGTAACGGGTTCGCTGACAAATTTCTGGCCTTCATTGGACGACGGCCGTGCAAAAATGAAATACGCGGCGACCGCGCCTACGACAATCGCGATGAGCAGGACGCGGTTGCGGCTCGCCCAGGAGCGGCGCGTCGCCGAGCCAACCCCCAGCACCTCCTCGATACTTCTCACAGACGACTGTTCGAGCTTCCGATCCATTCAACTCTTCCCGTACACGATACCTTGGCGCTTATACGTTAGGAGTTAGCGCTTTAGTCCGCGTTTTCGATGACGCGCATGTTTATTTTTTTGGTTTGTGGGGTTCGGTTGCTAACGCACATATGCGTGCGGACAAAAATCTAGGTCAAGAAGTACGTTGCGTAGCCTATCGATGCTGTGATTGAGGTAGAGGAACTGAAACACAGAAAATTGGCTTACCAAACGCCGTGCTCGAACGGCTATCTTTCCGTGGGCTCGCATTCGGAATCTGCAGTCCACCGGGCGATACAAGTGTCCGTCAATAACTTGTGAAGAACGAGACGCACATGACCGGCTAACCGTTTATTAATTGCGGAAAGGCTAGTTGATTGGTACGAAATCGGTGGAATGGATTCTGGCATACCCAAATGGAACAGCTACAAGTAAGAAATTTTTTGAGCATAAAAAGTGCGTCCATTCGCTTGAGGCGGATTACTATCCTTATAGGGCCTCAAGCAAGCGGCAAGAGTGTGATTGCAAAATTATTGTTCTTTTTTAGGCAAGTGATTACGAGGGAAATCAGGCAATCCATTCATTCTCGAGAGGACTACGAAACCTGTGTTAAAAATATAGTTAATAGCTTTAAGAATTATTTTGATGATGACTATTTAAACAAAAACTTTTTAATTACTTACGAGATAAGTGATATAAAAATCATAATTGCTAAGAGAAAAGGTGACATTGTAGTCGACCTAAATGAAAAACTTGAATCTTTCTTTAAAGAAACACTATCTTCGCTCGCATTGTCGATGCAGCCTGAAAAAAGTAACAAAGAAGACGTGGATGATATAACGCAGCGCGGGCGAATTTTCTCCCGGGTTTGGTTCGCATCAGCTAAGGAGTTCAATCTACGGGAGTTCTTTGGTACCCAGATCTTCATACCAGCATCCAGATCGTTCTTTCCCCTTTTTCAAGCTCAAATGTTTTCGTTTATGTCTAATCCAGGGTGGATTGATCCGGTCCTAAAGGATTTTGGCTCCATTTACGAAAATTCATTGAGATTTTACGAAAGCAAGCTCCTGTATGATGACACCCCAGAGAGTAAGATTTTCCTAAAGAAAATCACCTCTCTAAGGCGTGAAATTCTCGTTGGAGATTTTGTCCGAGATGGAGAAAACCAATATATATTTGATACTAACAAAAAAAACAGAACAAACGTTCAGCATGCATCTTCGGGACAGCAGCAATCCTTGCCCATGCTGACAGTGTTGTCAACTTGGCCAGTATTTAATCAATCAAGTGGATCAAGGTATTTTATTGAAGAGCCTGAAGCCCATCTGTTTCCAAATTCTCAACGCGCCGTTATGTCGCTAGTTGCGTTGATATATAATACTTACAAACATAGTTTTGTTATAACAACGCATAGTCCTTATGTTCTAACTGCTCTCAATAATCTTATTTTTGGTTTTGATGTAGCTAATAAGTGTGGATACGAGAAAATGGCTAACATCATTGATAACGCTTTTCTTGTAAAATTCGAGGATGTCTCAGCGTATGCGGTTAAGGGTGATTCCGTTTCCAACATAAACGACTCCGAAAATCGGTTGATAGGATTGAACGTAATTGACTCCGTATCGGAAGAATTTTCTTCTACATTTGAAGCATTGCTTGAACTAATGCAGGAGGGGCAGCTTGGACATAAGTGATTGCAAATCAATTACTAATAACAAGAAAATTTGCGTAGAGGAAAATAAAAGGAAGTTTTGCTTAATAAATGCTAAGAAAAGATCCGTTAATAAGATTAACTTAGATAGATGTGGTTGCTTTCAAAGGAAAAAGAAATGCGATTACGTATTTGAAATAAATTGTCTTGGGCTTGTTATTTACGTGGAACTCAAAGGTTGTAACGTTGCGGAAGCTGTGAATCAGGTAAATCATACAATTGTAGCTTTTGAGACCATGCACATAAACAGGAGTAAATTTGGTTATGTTATATCTCGTTGTGTGCCTCGTTTTCAGAGTGCCCAGCAGAATCTTAAGAAAAAGTTCTTTCGAGATCATCCAACGGCAAAGCTTATAATAAAGAATGATATTTTTGAGCATAGTATTTGACGGCGTCAATACTATAAATTTTCCGAACTGCCTTCAGTCAGAAGTATGGGTTGAACAAAAATTTAAAGTTTGGTGCCTGAGGCTGGTGTTTTTTGTCATAGCTCTGGGAACCAGGATCCGCGATGAAGGATTGTTGAACTCTGTAGAATGCCATCTCAAAACGGATTATTGCATGCAAACAAGGCATGCATCATACTGCTTCATGCGCGCTGCTTAGCTGAATGCGCTACGAGGTGTCTCAGATGAACTATCAGGCTTATGAATTCGCCCACGCCATGATCGCTCCGATGCGGTGGGGCATGAAAGGTCTGAAATACCAGCTTGAGTCGCCATTCAATCCTTTCCGGCAGACGCCAGCCGTCCGCAGCATGGCGGCGGGGTGCGAAGTTTTCGAGAACGTAACGCGGCGATATGGCAAACCGGAGTTCGGCATCAAGGAAACTCGCGTAGGCGGCACGCCCGTGCCGATCACCGAGGAACTGGTCCTCAGCAAGCCATTCTGCAATCTGCTGCATTTCAATCGCGACGTGAACGTGATTGGCAAGCGGTACGATCCGAAAGTGCTGATCGTTGCCCCGATGTCGGGCCATTATGCGACCCTGTTGCGCGGCACCGTGCAGTCCATGATCCCCGAGCATAACACCTACATCACCGACTGGACCGATGCGCGCATGGTGCCGGTCGCGGTAGGCGGCTTCGGGCTTGAGGACTTCGTCGATTACCTCATAGAGTTCATACAGTTTCTCGGCCACAACACGCATGTGATCGCGGTCTGCCAGCCTTCGGTGCCCGTGCTCGCTGCGGCGGCTGTGATGGCGGCGCGCAACGATCCCTGCCAGCCGGTCTCCATGACCCTGATGGGTGGTCCCATCGATACGCGCCGCAACCCGACAGCCGTGAACGTTCTCGCGGGCGAAAAGCCTCTCGACTGGTTCGAGACGAATGTTATGGCTCGAGTGCCGTTTCCCTATCCGGGCTTCGGGCGGAAGGTCTATCCTGGCTTCGTGCAGCTCAGCGGCTTCATGACGATGAACCTCGAAAAGCATCAGACGGCGTATAAGAAGCTGTTCGATAACCTCGTCAAAGGCGACTGCGATTCCACGCAGGCGCACCAGACCTTTTACGATGAGTATCTGTCGGTCATGGACCTGCCGGGCGAATTTTACCTCGACACGGTGAAATCCGTATTTCAGGAGCACTCGCTGCCCGACAAGAAGCTTTATCACCGTGGCACGCTTGTCGATTGCGCAGACATCAGAAGCACCGCGCTGATGACCGTCGAGGGCGAGAACGACGATATTTGTGGTCTCGGCCAGACAGAGGCTGCGCACGACCTGTGCGTCAATCTTCCGGTCGACGAGAAATACCACTACGTGCAGCCGGGCGTCGGCCATTATGGCGTCTTCAACGGCACGCGCTGGCGGACGGAAATCCAGCCGCGCATCCGCGAATTTATCCGCACCATCCAGTACAAGCGCAGCCTCGGCAAATCCGAGATGCGGGCACCGCTGCCATACAAGGGCATCCGGCAAATGCGGGAGGCGGTCGTGGAGTATCAGCGCGTCGAGCCGCAGGCCCCGGCGCCTCTCGTTACAGAGCCGCAGTTCGCGGAGTCACAGGCGATCGAGCCGCAAGCATTTGTTGAAACTCAGCAGGCACCGACGAATCCGGAGCCGCAGTTTGTCGAACCTCAGCAAATCATCGAACCGCAGGCTGTTGGGGGCTATCAGGATGAGCCGCTGGCCCCGGAGCCACAACTTGCAGAGCCACAGTTAACTGAGCCTCAGGAAATCGAGCCGCAGGCGGTTTCGGGCTATCAGCAGGAGCCTCTAGCCCCGGAGCAGCAGTTTACCGAGCTACCGGAGACGGAGCTGCAAACCGATGCGGCCTATCCGTGGTCAGAGCCGCAGGCATCGGAACCGCAATCGGAAGAGCCGGAGTTTTCCGAACCGCGGGCGCGGGAGGCGCAGGCGGCGGAGTAGCTGGCAGCGGAGGACTTGCCTCCAACAGCGCGCGCAATCTTTGATTGGAACATTTGAGCGACGGCTCGCCTTTTACACCTTGCAAAGATCAGAAAGCAGGGTGTGGAATGACAACTTACATTAACGGCGGCATGCGCCGTTTCTCCGCATGACCGGTGCTGAACTTTTGCAGAGCGGTTACGTCTTCGTATTGGCGGGCCTGGGCGCCATTATCCTTCTGACCGCGTGGCTGCCAATGGTGCTTAAGGAGCTGCCGTTGTCGCTGCCGATTGTCTGCGTTGTCATCGGCGCGATCGCTTTCTCGACCCCCGCGCTGGATGGGTTTGCGCTGCATCCCCTTAAATATCCGCTCCTAACAGAACGCTTTACCGAGTTTGTCGTCATCATTGCGTTGATGGGCGCCGGATTGAAGCTGGATCGTCTGCTGGATGCTCATTCGTGGCGGTCCACGGGGCGGTTGCTGCTCATCGCCATGCCTCTCACCATCCTGACGCTGGCAATTCTGGGTTACGCAATCCTCGGCCTTGGGATTGCCGGAGCGCTGCTCCTCGGCGCAGCGCTCGCGCCGACTGACCCCGTGCTCGCCAGCGATGTGCAGGTGGGGCCGCCGGGTCAGGGCGGTGAGGATGAAGTGCGTTTTACGCTTACTTCGGAAGCGGGATTGAATGACGGCCTTGCCTTCCCGTTCATCAATCTGGCGATCGCTCTCGCCGCGTATAGCGCGGGTGCGGCAGGCGAGGCGTGGTTCGCGAACTGGCTGACCATCGACGTTTTCTGGAAACTCGCTGCCGGAGCGGGGATTGGGTGGCTGACCGGCAAACTGCTCGGCTGGCTTATTTTCCATCTACCCAATCGCTCCAAGCTCTCACGCACTGGCGACGGCTTTGTTGCGCTTGGCGTGACCTGCCTCGCCTACGGGCTGACTGAAATCGCGCATGGCTACGGTTTTATCGCGGTTTTCGTTGCCGCCCTCGGCATTCGGGCAGCCGAGAGTGACCACGATTATCATGAAAAAATGCATGAATTCGTCGAGCAGCTTGAGCGGTTGCTGATGATGATCCTGCTGGTGCTTTTCGGCGGCGCCCTTGTCGAGGGAGGTCTGCTGGGAGCGCTGACATGGAGCGCGGTGTTCTATGCGCTGCTGGCGATCTTCATCGTCCGCCCGGTCGCCGCCTGGATTTCCCTAGGCGCGACGGACCGGGTGGAGGAGAAAGCTGTCATCAGCTTTTTCGGCATTCGCGGCGTCGGCTCAGCGTATTATATCGCCTATGCGCTCAACCATGGCAAATTCGATCAGCCGGATCTGCTGTGGAGCGTTGTCAGCCTGATCGTGCTGATCTCAATCACGATCCACGGCGCCACGGTCACGCCCGTCATGCGATATGTCGACGCCATCAGCGCCAAAAAAGAAGCTGACGATCCCGGAATGGAAGCCGAGCCTAATGCTCTCGGAAAGCGCGGCTGAAGCTGTCGGTGATGGGCTGCACGATATAGTCGTAGAACGTCCGCTCCGCAGTTTTGATGAACACGTCTGCAGGCAACCCGGGCGTCGACGCAGGCTGTGGCGAAAGCCATTTCGCACAACTTCATCCAGCGGGTCATCTGATGACTGTGGCCTGTTTTTGCTCGGGCTAATCGAGCATGCGCCGGAGTTTGCGCACGGCGCTGTCGGGCGTCGTCAATACGGGGCGGCCCGTCGCTTTGGCTACATCCCGCGCCGCGCGAGCGAGGCTGAACTGGGCAAGCGCGATCACATGGCAATCGGTCAGTCGCAGGGCCGCCGCCGCCGCCAGCCGGTCGTGGTCCGCGGCATCCCCCTTGTCGAGCGCGGCCAGAGCGCCCTCAGCCAGTGCCGTCTTGACGGTCACGCCGCTTGGAAATTCGGACGGCATTGACGCGAGCGTTGGATCGAATGACGCCAGCAGTCCGACGCTTCCGCCCATCGCGACCGCATCCTCGATCATCGCCTCGTTCGGCTTGAGCACCGGGAGCGGCGCAAGGTCGCGCGCTACCGCCTCGATGCACGGGCCAAACGCCGAGCAGGTGAACAATATGCCCGCGGCGCCGGTGTTGGCGGCATAGCGCCCAAGCGCGAGGAATCGCTCAGTCATTTGCGCCGAGAGCGCGCCGTCGGCGGCCAGATCGGTCGGCAGGCTGTCGTCGAGCAGGTTCATGAGAACCGCTTCGGGCCATGACTTCTGAAACGCGGCTTCTATCGGCGGAATCGAGTGCTTCAGCGCGTGGATTAGCGCGATTCTCACGCGAATTCGCTCCGGCGGCGGCGCAACTGGCTCATAATGACGAGGCCAAGAAGCGCGAGCGCTGGTATCGCGAACAGAAACGGCTGCGGTCGCGGATTGGGAACGAGGAGGCTGTCGATCTGATCTCCGGGCCGAAGCTTGAGGCGCGCCGCCTCCGATCCGGGACGCACCGCGCTG
>JBGSLP010000161.1:0-4076 GCA_041740655.1 Alphaproteobacteria bacterium | reverse complement strand
GGTGGCGCTGATCGCCGACCCGCGTCACCGCATCAGCCCGGACGGCACGATCCGCATGTCGGAGGAGCAGGCGCGCGCCATCCTCGATCTGCGCCTGCAGCGATTGACCGCGCTGGGGCGCGACGAAATCGGCGACGAGCTCAAAGGGCTTGGCGAAAAGATTGTGGATTATCTGGACATTCTCTCCTCGCGCGCACGCGTCGTGACGATCGTCACGGATGAGCTTACGGAAATACGCGACGCATTCGGCTCGCCCCGCCGAACAGAAATTCTCGATGTCGACTCGGAAGTCGAGGATGAGGATCTCATCCAGCGCGAGGAGATGGTGGTGACGGTCAGTCACAAGGGTTATATCAAGCGCGTGCCGCTTTCGACCTATCGCGCCCAGCGTCGAGGCGGCAAAGGTCGCTCCGGCATGGCGACGCGCGACGAGGATTTTGTTACTCGACTGTTCGTTGCGAATACGCACACGCCGGTGCTGTTCTTCTCCTCGCGCGGCATGGCGTATAAAATGAAAGTCTGGCGGTTGCCGCTGGCTGCCCCGCAGGCGCGTGGCAAGGCGCTGATTAACCTGCTGCCGCTGCAGCAGGACGAAATCATTACTTCGATCCTCCCGCTTCCCGAGGACGAGGCGAGTTGGGGCCAGCTCAATGTGATGTTCGCCACCCAATCGGGCGATGTGCGCCGGAACGGGCTGTCAGACTTCACCGAGGTGCGTCAGAACGGCAAGATCGCCATGAAACTCGCCGAAGGCGATCACATCGTGGGCGTGCAGATATGCACGGACGCGGATGACGTGCTGCTCACCACCGCGGATGGGCAGGCAATTCGCTTCCCCGTCAGCGACGTGCGTGTGTTCAAGGGGCGCGAGTCGACCGGCGTGCGCGGCATTCGCCTTGAGGACGGTGACACGGTTATATCAATGGCGATCCTTCGCCATGTGGACGCCTCGCCCGCCGAGCGCGTCGCGTATCTCAAGCAGGCTGGCGCGATGCGTCGTGCAATGAGCGGCGACAAAACTCCGGTCGAGGACATCGATGTGGGCGAGGACGCCGCAGAGGCCGCCGAACTGACGCCGGAGCGCTATGCCGAACTGGGCGGCAGCGAACAGTTCATCCTCACGCTCTCCGAAAATGGGTTCGGCAAGCGCACATCGGCTTATGAATATCGGGTTTCAGGGCGCGGCGGCAAAGGCATCATCGCGATGGTCGTCAACGAGCGGAATGGCAAGCTGATCAGCTCCTTCCCCGTCGATATCAGCGAGCAGATCATGCTGGTGACCAATGGCGGGCAGTTGATCCGGTGTCCGGTGGATGGAATTTCCGTTGTGGGCCGCTCCACACAAGGAGTGACAGTGTTCAACACGGCCCAGAAGGAGAAAGTCGTTTCCGTCGAACTCGTGACGGAAGAGTCGAACGGCGCGACCGAGGCAAACGGCGCTGAGGAGGCTGGCGAGGATGAGTAGTCCCCGATTAGCCATTTTGCTTGCCAAGGGACGTGTCGATGAGCGCTGAGCTGTATGTCGCGTTTCTGCTCGCGTGCATTTTGCTGTCGATCACGCCGGGGCCGAACATGTCAGTTTTCATGTCGAACGGGGCGGCTTACGGCGTGAGGGGCGCTCTGACGACGGTTGCAGGAACTGCGATAGGCAATGCGCTTCTCGTCCTGCTCGCCGTCATAGGCGTCATGGCGGCGGTGACTATCTTTGCCGACTGGTTTGACTGGCTGCGCTGGATCGGCGCGGTGTATCTGTTCTGGCTCGGCTTTACACGGATACGCGCGCTTCTGAGCCCTGCGAATGCGGTTACAGTGCCGCCCGCGCGGGGCCGCTGGTTTCTGCAAGGGCTTGCGGTATCCGTATCCAATCCAAAAGTGCTGCTTTTTCTGGGCGCGCTGTTTCCGCAGTTTATTGACGCTAGCAGCCTTATGCCGGTCAATGCGCAACTCGCGATCCTTGCTGCGACATTCATAATCATAACCACGGCCATTGACGGTCTTTTGGCGATGAGCATCGCACTGGCAAAGAGCTGGTTCGATCCGGCCAAGCAGCGTGCGGCGGAAGGTTTCAGCGGCGTTTGCCTCATTGTCGGCGGCCTTTGGCTGGCGATGAACGGCAGAACGCAATAGGGCTCAATTTCACGAATTTCGGTGCGTCATGACTCGTCAAGCGTTCTATCCCGGTAGCTTCGATCCTGCCACGGTCGGCCATATCGACATCATTGCGCGTGCGTCGCGGCTGTTTGACCGCGTGATCGTCGGCGTCGGCATTCATCACGGCAAACCGCCGCTGTTGTCCGGCGCGGAGCGGATCGCCATCATCGACGAGGAACTCGCGCGCCTGGGGTTGGCGGATCGAGTTCGGACGGTGACATTCGATGGCCTTGCAGTCGATGCAGCGCGCACCCAGAGCGCCACGGCGATCGTGCGAGGGTTGCGCGACGGTTCCGATTTCGACTATGAGATGCAGATGGCCGGGTTGAATGGCGTCATGGCGCCAGACATAGAAACGGTTTTTCTGGCTGCAGCGCCGGGCATGCGTCATCTGGCGTCGAGCTTTATCCGTCAGGTCGCGGCGATGGGCGGCGACGTATCGCCTTTCGTGCCCTCCTCGGCGGTCATTCGATTGACACAAAAATTTAACAACTAACGATCCGATCTTATCGCTGCCTGCAGCAAGCGAACACTTCCTCATGGAGCCTTTCGAATGGTATTTCGCTCTTTCTTTTCTGCGTTGAGCGCCCTGCTTTTCGCCGCCTGCCTTTGCGTTTTCTCCGGCGGCGCGGCTCTCGCCGACGCGCAGAACACGCTCTTTATGGATGTAAAAAGCGGCCGGGTCGTTATCGAGTTGCGCCCCGATCTCGCGCCAAAGCACGTGGAACGTATCAAAAAGCTTACCCGGGAAGGCTTTTATAACGGCCTGAAATTCCACCGTGTCATACCCGGCTTCATGGCCCAGACCGGCGATCCAACCGGCACGGGAACCGGCGGCTCGAAATTACCAGACCTCAACGCCGAGTTCACCAAGACCGCGTTCAAGCGCGGGACGCTCGGAGCCGCCCGCACGAACCTGCCAAACACCGCTAACAGTCAGTTTTTTATCTGTTTCGAGGATGCAGCACACCTCAACGGAAAATACACCGTGTTCGGACAGGTGGTCGAGGGCATGGAGCATGTCGACAAAATCAAAAAGGGCAACGGGGACGGTCCAGTGTTCAACCCTGACGTTATCATAAAAATGCAGGTGGCGGCGGACGCTCGGTAGTCGCACCAACCTGCTCAAAGGAGGTTCAATGACAATGAAAGATCCTGAAAATACTCTGGTTCTTGAGACCAGCAAAGGCAAGGTGGTGATCGAGATGCGCCCGGATCTGGCGCCGAACCACGTGTCCCGTATCAAGGAGCTTGCTCGAGAGGGCTTTTATAACGGCGTCGTCTTTCATCGCGTGATCGACGGCTTCATGGCCCAAACGGGCGATCCGACAGGGACCGGCTCAGGCGGCTCTGGGCAGAAGCTTAAGGCGGAGTTCACTAAGGCGCCGCACCATCGCGGAGCGGTCTCGATGGCGCGCGCGGCAAGCCCTGATAGCGGCGATAGCCAGTTCTTCATCTGCTTCGACGATGCGTCGTTCCTGAACGGCCAGTACACCGTATGGGGCCAGGTGATCGAGGGCATGGAGAATGTCGATATGATCAAACGCGGCGAGCCTGTCCGCGACCCGGACAAGATCCTTTCGATGCAAGTCGCTGCAGACGTAAAGTAGAAAGACCACTGTCAGAGCGCGGAGGCGATGCGACGTGGGCGGGTGTTTCCGGCCTGCGTCCTACGCCCGTTGATGCGTTTTAGGTGCATGGCAGACGAGACGGCTGCCTTCAGTTTTAAAGAACCCAGTCATGCGCCCGGACGATTTTGATTTCGAGTTGCCGGAAGAGCGGATTGGACTGCGTCCTCCCTCACCACGCGGCGCTGGGCGGCTTTTGTCGGTTCGCCCTGGCGCATCGCCTTTATTGGATGATCTGCGCGTCGTCGATCTGCCGGATATACTGCGGCCTCACGACATCCTCGTTCTCAACGACAC
>JBGSLP010000160.1:0-3103 GCA_041740655.1 Alphaproteobacteria bacterium | reverse complement strand
GCCGGGCGCGCCGGTGATGCCGATGCGATGCGCGCGGCCCGTATGCGGAGTCAATTCCTGAAGCAGGCTGACGGCGAGCGCGCGATGCTCCGGACGGCGGCTCTCGATCAGCGTTATGGCGCGGCCAAGCGCCGCCCGATCGCCCGAGAGCACGCCGCTTACATGCGCGTCAACTTGGCTTTGTGAATTTTTGTCGACGGGAAGGTTCATCAGGCTGCCGCGAGTTTCCGCGTTGACATTACCCCGCCTGCCAGCGGACGCCAACCTCCATTGCCATTTTATAGATCATTGATCGGTTTCGCGCGCGGGCGGCGGAGGCAAACGCATAACCGCCCTGCTCAATCGCGATAGCCCCGCCCTGAATAGGCCGCTATAGGAACTGGTTACGGCGCAAGCTCGCGCCCGGAGACGCAAAGTGACGGCCACCGATGATTCCACTCCCGTCGCGGGGCCGCAGACGCCGGCCCTGCTGATCGCGCTGATGCCCGCTGCTTTTGTGTTCCTGTGGAGCACTGGATTCGCGGGCGCGCGCCTTGGCCTGCCGCATATCGAGCCATTTTCGTTCGTGGCGCTGCGCCTCGCCATCTCGGCGGTCGCCGTCATTCCCATTGTGCTGCTCATGCGCGCGCCATGGCCGCGACAATGGGGGCAGGCCGGGCACATCGCCGTCGCCGGGCTGTTGATGAACGCGATGGGGATCGGGTCGATGTTCACCGTGATGTCGACGGGCATGCCGCTAGCGCTTGTGGCGCTGATCGGGGCGTTGCAGCCGCTGCTCACCGGACTTCTGGCGGGCGCATTCCTCGGGGAGAAAGTGCGGCGCGTGCAGTGGCTGGGCCTCGCTCTCGGCCTACTCGGCGTCATCCTAACGCTTTGGGAAAAGCTTGGCGCCGGCTCCGTGTGGCCACCGGCCGTGGCGCTGGCGTTTGTAGGATTGTCGGGCTTTACGCTTGGCACGCTATATCAGAAGCGATTCTGCTCGGGCATGAATTTGTGGACCGGTTCAGCCATCCAATACGCTGCGCCTGCGGCGGTGATGGGCGCGCTGGCGTTTGCTTTCGACACGCGCGGCATCGAATGGGCGCCCGAACTTATTTTTGCCTCGCTTTGGCTTGCAATTGTCTGCTCGCTGGGTGCGATGACCCTGCTGTGGCTGCTTGTGCGTCGGGGCGCCGCCTCGAAAGTGGCGAGCCTGTTTTACCTGACGCCCCCCGTCACCGCTGTGCTGGCGTGGGCGATGTTCGGTGAAACGCTCGGCGTGCTGGCGCTGGTTGGCATGGCGGTCGCCGCATTCGGAGTCGCTTTGGTGACGCGCGCGCCGCGATAAGCCAATTGGCCGCGCGGGGAGGCTCTGGCGTGGCGGCTCCCGGGCGCTATATTGTAGAAAAAGCATGCCAAGAATCTCAGGGTGAAACGCCGATGGCTGCAATTTCAAATCTCGCAAATCCGAGCGCGTTCATGCGGCTGTCAGGTCGCGTGATTCCCGTGCTCTCCGTCGTCGTCGCGGCGATGTTCGCTGTGGGGCTTTATCTCGCCGCCAATGCGCCCCCCGATTATCAGCAGGGCGAAACGGTGCGGATCATGTTCGTGCATGTGCCTTCCGCATGGCTGGCGATGATGTGCTACACGATCATCGCGATATCCGCCATCGGGTCGCTGGTCTGGCGGCACCCGCTTGCAGACGTGTCGATGAAGGCGGCGGCTCCGATCGGCGCGGCGTTCACGTTCCTCGCGCTGGTGACCGGCTCGCTGTGGGGCAAGCCTACATGGGGCACGTATTGGCAGTGGGATGGCCGGATGACCTCCGTCCTCATCCTGTTTTTCCTTTATCTCGGCCTCATGGCGCTGTGGGAGGCGATCGACGATTATTCGCGCGCTGGACGCGCCGCTGCGATTCTGGCGTTGGTCGGGTTCATCAACATCCCGATCATCAAGTTTTCGGTGGACTGGTGGAGCACGCTGCATCAGCCTGCGAGTATTTCGCGGCTGGATGCGCCAGCGATCCATTCGTCGATTCTGACGCCGCTGTTGGTGATGGCTATCGCATTCACGCTGCTGTTTTTCCTGCTGCACCTAAAGGCGATGCGCGTAGAGATACTAAAGCGCCGCGCCGCCCGCCTAATGATGCAGGCGACCCAGCCTCAAGCGCAATTTCAGCCAGCGGAGTAGGCGATGTTCGATTTCGGCAAGCAGGCCGTGTTCATTCTCGGCTCCTATGGCGTCACCGCCGCCGTGCTTCTCGGCCTTGTTGTCTGGGTGGTCGTGGGTGAGCGCAATCAGCAGCGATTGCTGAACGAGCTTGAGGCGCGCGGCATATCGAGGCGAGGGCGCACGCGCAATGACGACTGAGATCGAAACTCCGCCCAAACGGTCGCGCGGCCTCGTTTTCCTACCCGTCGCGGTGTTTGCAACGCTTTGCGTGCTTTTCGTTTACGCCCTCTACACCGGCGACCCGTCGAAAATTCCGTCAGCGCTCGTCGGCAAGCAGGTTCCGGAGTTCAGCCTTCCCGGCATCCCGAATGTGACGACCGAAGCGGGCGCGTTGCCCGGACTGAGCGGCGCTGATTTGGCCAATGGCGACGTTACGGTCGTGAACGTGTGGGCGTCATGGTGCACGCCTTGCCATGCGGAGCATCCGTTTCTGATGCGCCTACGGCAGGCGGGCGTGGCTCGCATGGTTGGCGTGAACTATAAGGATACGGCGGATGGCGCCCGCATGTTCCTGGCCCGGCGCGGCAACCCGTTCGAAGCTGTTGGGTTTGACGTTGAAGGCAAAGCGGGCATCGAGTGGGGCATCTCGAAAGTGCCCGAGACGTTCATAGTCGATCACACCGGCAAGATTGTGTATAACCTCTCCGGGGCGATCAACGCCAATAATATGGCGAACGACCTGCTCCCGGCGATTGAAAAAGCCCGCGCGCTCGCGACCGCTCAGAAAAAGTGAGTGTCGTCGGCGGAGTGCGCATCGTCGAGCTGGTGCCTGGCGCGCCAGTTGCGGCCCTTTGGCATGAGCAGCAATAAAATCAGCACCGGCGGTAGAAGAAACGAGAAGATGCCCCACCACACCTGATCCCGCCCCCGCTTCGGCGCAATGATCGCCGCC
>JBGSLP010000159.1:0-14684 GCA_041740655.1 Alphaproteobacteria bacterium | reverse complement strand
GGGCGATTTCGCCGGAGCGGCCGCCTTTGCCGGAGCCGATGATTTTGACGGCGTCGTCGCCTTTGCAGGCTGGGGCGGTTTTGGAGCCGGGGCCGCGCCTGCCGCAGCGGCAACTTCCGCCGCGAAATCATCCTCTTTCTTCTGGATGCCCTCGCCCAGACCAAACCGCACGAAGCCGGTCATCTTGATCGGCGCGCCTGCGTCTTTTTCAGCCTCCTTGATCGCCTGCTCGACGGTCACGTCGGGGTTCAGCACGAACGCCTGCTGCAGCAGGACGACTTCCTGATAGAATTTCTTGATGCGGCCATCGACCATCTTCTCGATGATGTTGGCGGGTTTGCCGCTCTCACGCGCCTGCTCGGCGAAAATCGCACGCTCGCGCTCGACGAGATCGGGCGCGATATCCTGCGCGTTGAGAGCCAGCGGGTTCGTGGCGGCGATATGCATCGCGATTTTCTTGCCAAGCTCGGCAAGCTTGGGCGCCTTGCCCGCAGATTCGAGCGCGACCAGCACCCCGATCTTACCAAGGCCCGGCTCGATCTGGCTATGCACGTAGCTCGCCACGACGCCCTCTTTGACCTTAAGATGCGCGGTGCGGCGCACGGTCAGATTTTCACCAATTGTGATGATCAGTTCCTTGACCACCTCGGCGACCGGCATTTTCTTTTTCGGGAACGAGGCGGCAAGCAGCTTGTCCAGATCGCCATCGGCTTTCAGGGCGAGCTTCGAAACTTCGGTCACCAGTTCCTGAAAGTCCGGATTGCGCGCGACGAAGTCGGTTTCGGAGTTGACCTCGACAACAGCGCCGTGTTTTCCATCGGCCGCGACGGCGACAAGACCGTCAGCCGCGACCCTGCCCGCTTTTTTGGCGGCTTTGGCGAGACCCTTGGCGCGCAGCCAGTCGATCGCGGCTTCGAAATCGCCGTTGTTCTCCATGAGCGCGTTCTTGCAATCCATCATGCCCACGCCTGTCTTTTCGCGCAGGTCCTTCACCAGTTGAGCTGTGATCGCAGCCATAGTCGCCTCATCGTTTGTTGCGCGAACGGGGAGCCGCCAGCGCTGTCCAGAAACAGAGACGTCCAGCCTTCCACGAGGAACGCCGGACGCAGACTCATTTAGTACGAAACTTGGCAGTAAATAATCCCGCAGGCTTTAACAAAGCAACGGACTTCAAGCTTTTTTAGCCCGTTTTTGCGGAGCAGCTTCAGCCTTTGGCGCATTGCCTTCAACGCCAGCGTCATTTTCGGGGGCCGCTTCTGCTGCGGGGGCGTCGTTGGTCGCAACGATATCTCCACCTTCGGCCTCGTCAGCAGGCGCCGCATCACGAGCGCCGCCTTCACGACGTCCGCGTCCTGCAGACCGCGAGCGCGAACGACGTCCGGGTGCGCCATCGAGATCTTCGCCCGCCGGATTTTCCATGGCGCCAGCGTCGATGCCGAACGAACCTTGCGCGCGCTCAATGCCGTCAAGCGCCGCCTTGGAGATCAGATCGCAGTAGAGCGTAATGGCGCGTCCAGCGTCGTCATTGCCAGGGATCGGATAGTTCACGCCGTCCGGATCGCTGTTCGTATCGACGATTGCGATAACGGGAATGCCAAGCTTTTGCGCTTCGGCGATCGCGATCGCTTCCTTGTTCGTGTCGATGATGAACAGGATGTCGGGAACGCCGCCCATATCCTTGATGCCGCCCAAAGCCTTTTCGAGCTTTTCCTTTTCACGAGACAGGTTGAGCAGTTCTTTCTTGGTGAAGCCCTGCGCCTGGCCCGCTGTGATATTTTCAAGTTCGCGCAAACGCTTGATCGAGTTCGTGATCGTTTTCCAGTTGGTGAGCATGCCGCCCAGCCAACGATGATTCACATAATACTGCGCGGACATCTTCGCCGCTTCGGCGATGCCTTCCGAGGCCTGACGCTTCGTGCCAACGAACAGGACGCGCCCGCCGCGCGCGACGACGTCCGATACCGCGACGAGCGCCTGATGAAGGAGCGGCACGGTCTTGGCCAAGTCGATGATGTGAATGTTGTTGCGGCTTCCGAAAAGGTAATCCTGCATCTTCGGATTCCAGCGATGCGTCTGATGGCCGAAATGGACGCCCGCTTCCAGAAGCTGACGCATAGTAAACTGTGGCACCGCCATGGCTGTGCTCTCCTTGCTTTTCCGGTTGAACCTCCACGGGAACGCAACGCCCGAAGGCGTCACCGGAGCGACGAGCGAACGCAAGCCGCAATGTCCCGTGTGTGTGATGCGTGTGATATAGTCGCATCAGCGCTGTGCCGCAAGCGCTATATGAGCTAATGCTGTGACACTCGCCACGCCAAAAAGAAAACGCCGCGAATTTATCGCGGCGTTTCTCAGTCAAACCTCAAATCGATCGAAATCGATTAACGGCATCTACGAACAATGCGGCATCTCGTGCGACCATAACGGCGAGTACATACCCGTTTCGTTGTGCAACGACGTCTGTTGAACCGACCCCGGTAACCATAACGACCCCGATAACCATAGCGGCCCCGATAATAAGGACGGCCAACGGCAACGATATTCGTTTCGGCGACAGTCACGCTCTGCGGCGCGAGTGGAGCCGCAACAGCGCCAGTCGTTGGAATGGCGGCAAATGCCAAAGCGCCCAGAAGCGCGATGCATGCGAATTTTACTTTCAACATTATATTCTCCCTTGGTTTATACACTCGTCGACAATAGGCCGATGAATATGAACAGAACCGACAATGTTCATCACGAAACTTGGTTCCAAGATAACGTTTCCTTGAGCGCCTTAAGTCTCTGGTTGTGTTGAAATCATCACGATTTTACTGATCCGCCAACTTGCGCCGCGCACGCGATGAGCGCTGAACACTGGACAATAAACGTTATGGCGCCAAGGCCATCGCCGAAAATGCCACCCGTCCTCCGCATCATTTGAGAGACCAGTAGACGCGTGATCGCCAGTGCCGCCAAAGCTGCAATGATCACGGCATAAGGATAGACTGCCATCATGGAAATTATTCCCGGAGCGCCGGACAAAAGCGCGAAGGTCAGGTCGGCGCGGCCCGGCATTGCGCCCACATCCTTCACCAGACTGGCTCGCGGCAGCGGTGGCGCCATCGACATCGCGAACACCGCCGAAAGCCGCCCCAAAGCCCCCGCCCCCGCCGACGCAGCGATAGCGCCGATTGCCGGTAGAGCGGCGAGCGCCGATGCGCGAATGAGCAGCCCTAAGATGAGGCCGGTTGCGCCGTAACTCCCGATGCGGCTGTCTTTCAGGATCTCCAGCGTCTGCTCGCGCGACATGCCGCCTCCGATGGCGTCGCAATAATCCGCGAACGCGTCCTCATGGAATGCGCCGGTGATAAGCGCTTCGAGAGCGAGCGCCAGCGCGGCGGCGAGCAGCGGCGGCAGCAGCAGCGACAGGAGCGCGAACGCGCATCCGGTCGCCAGCCCCACAAGGCTGCCAACCAGTGGAAAATAGCGCGGGCTTCTTTGCAGGTCGGCGCGCCAGTCAGAGTTTTCGGGGGCGGCCGGAATGGGAACGCGCGTCAGAAACTGCACGGCCATGAGGAAGGCGCGCCATTCGCTCGCGAGCCGCAAGCCCCTCACCGGACAAACGAGTTGAGGTCCGCCATTTCCGCCAGGATTGCAGCGGCGGCGTCAAGCATCGGCGCCAGCAGCAGCGCGCCGGTCCCTTCTCCAAGCCGTAGGCCCCAGTCAATGTAGGGCGTCAGTCCCAGCGCCGCCAAAGCCGCGCCGTGCGCAGGTTCCGGCGATAGGGTGGCGGCGATCATTAATCGATTGCACCCTGGATCAAGCCGCTGGGCAATAAGCGCCGCCGCCCCACAAACGCAACCATCCAGGATCAGCGGTAGGCCCCGTGACGCGCCCTCCATGTAGAAACCCGCTATCGCCGCAATCTCCAGTCCGCCCAACGCGGCGAAAGCCTCATGCGGCGGCAAACCACGAGCGCGTTTCAAGGCCGAGTCGATCGCTTCACGCTTGCATCGAAGGGTTGCCTGCGTTGCGCCAGCACCCGGCCCCGCCGCGACATCCGGATCGAGGTCGCACACATAAGCGATGATCGCCGCGGCCGCCGTCGTGTTGCCAATGCCCGCCTCGCCAGCAATCAGAACGCGCGCGCCAGCTTTTACAGCGCGCATCGCCGCTTCACTGCCCGCTTCTATGGCATCATAAAACTCCGTGACGCTCAACGCGGACTCGACGCTCAAGTCTCCCGAGCCGTCGCGAATGCGAGCATCGGTAAATCCTGCGCGCGGCTCAAGTCGCGCTCCGGCAAGCCCAACATCGATAACCTCCATTGCGACCTGAGCGTTACGGGCGAGAACGGCGCAAGCCGAGCCGCCGCTCAGCGAGGCTCCGGCAACCGCCGCGCTGACGGCTTGCGGCCACATCGTCACTCCGGCATTGGCGACGCCATGATCGGCCACAAAAAGCGTGAAGTGTAATGGCCGTGTTTTCACGTCCAAAGTTTCCTGGATGCCGCTGAGCGTCACGGCTAGGTCTTCAAGGCGACCCAAGCTGCCGGGAGGCTTGGCCTTCCCCAACAAAACCTCGCGCGCTTTTGCCTCCCAGCCGGGCTGAAACATATCCATGGCTGCTCTTTCGTCGCGCTTTGCGCACTTCGTGTTTGTGGTAGTGTTGCCAGAGACGTACGCGAGCGCCAGAAGGCGCGCAACAGCCTTGAGGGTCACCCATGAACTACGCCGCCCCGTTCGCCGCCAACAGCCTTGAAAATCACTGGATGCCATTTTCCGCCAACCGAGATTTCAAGCAGGAGCCGCGGCTCGTGGTGAAATCGCAGGGCATGTATTTGTGGGATCACAAGGGCGGCAAAATTCTCGACGGGTCATCGGCGCTGTTCAACGTCGCGCTCGGCCACAGCCGCCCCGAAATTGCCGACGCAGTGCACGCGCAACTTCTTCAGAACGATTACTCCCCGTTTTTCCAGATGGGCCATCCCGGCGCTTTCGAACTGGCGCGCATGGTGAGCAACGTTCTGCCGGATGGCTTCGAACACGTGTTTTTCGTGAACTCCGGGTCGGAGGCGATCGATACGGCGCTCAAGATCGTGATGGCCTACAATCAGGCGCGCGGCGAGACTACGCGTATGCGCATGGTGGCGCGCGAGCGAGCCTATCATGGCGTCAATATCGGCGGCACGTCGCTTTCGGGCATGGTGCGCAACCGCGACGCGTTTCCGTTGACCATGCCGCACGTGGCGTTCATGCGTCACACCTGGCTGGCCGAAAATCGTTACGCGCGCGGCGAAGGCGAGCATGGCGTCGAACTCGCCGATGACCTGCAGCGGATTGTCGATATGTTCGGCGCGAAAACCATCGCGGCGTGCTTTGTCGAGCCGGTCGCCGGTTCAACCGGGTGCCTCGTTCCGCCGAAAGGGTATCTCCAGCGGCTGCGCGAGATTTGCGACAGGCACGGCATACTGATGGTTTTCGATGAAGTGATCACGGGCTTTGGACGCCTTGGCGGGCCATTCGCCGCCGATGTGTTCGGCGTGACGCCCGACATCATCACCATGGCGAAGGCGATCACGAACGGCGCGCAACCCATGGGCGCCGTCGCGGTGCGTGAGAACATTTACGAAACCGTGGTCAGTGCCGGACAGGCCAATGTCATCGAATTCTTCCACGGCTATACCTATTCCGGCCACCCGGCCGCCTGCGCCGCCGGCATCGCCACGCAAAAAATCTTCCAGAATGAGGCGATATTCGAAAAGTCGGCGGCGATGTCAGATTATTTCCTCGATAAGATTTACGAGTTGCGCGACATCGACCTTATTACCGATATTCGCGGCATAGGAATGATGGCGGCGATTGACGTGAAGCCGGACGGCGCTGTGGGCACGCGCGGCACCGCATTGCAGAAAAAACTGTTTTGGAATGGCCTGCACGTGAAGTTCACCGGCGACGCAGGCATCATCGCGCCGCCGCTGATCGCGGAGCGTGAACACATTGACGAGTTGGTGACAGTGCTTCGCGCAACCCTCGAAGGGCGCGCTTAGGGCTTAGGATGAGACGCGCACAAGTTTCTTGATCGGGCCACGTGGCTGGCCCGATTTGGCGCTGATTTCCCTGTCCTGCTGCTCGATAATGGCTTTGGCTGGCAGATCGCCGTCAAGGCCGCCCAGTTCGGAGCTGACAACCTTACGGTTGGAGGTCTGCGTGCCGTCCTCGTAAATCACGTCGAACAGAACGAACGATGTTTTGGCGGTTGGCTTCCTAGCCATGATATTCTCCTGAGTGGGTAGCGGCGAACGACGAACAAAGGCGTCTTTGACTGCTATGGTTTTTCGCTGCCAGCGGCAGATGCGCGCTTGTCGAGATGAAGTCGGATTTGGGCCTCATCGAATCGCTCATCGTCGATCTGGAGGACAACTCCGGACAAAAGGTCGCCCGAGAAATGCTTGCGCACGTAAGTTAGGGCTTCATCTCCCGTGTTGAAGCGATGATATTCGAGGCCTCGGCGATTACGGCCACGGCCCGAGCCTACAAAGAGTTCTGCGGGAGAGGTGTGATCAAAATTTTCCATAACGTATATATAGGGTTTGAGGCCGCACATTGCACTGGCGACAAAGACGCGCTGCCTGATGGCAATGACAGAGAAGTGAAAATCTCGCACTATCTGATTTCGTTTTGATTTCAGCGAGTTGCTGTCGCGCCAGCGCCAACGCGTTTTGGGCGCCCGTTGCGACGGAACTAAAACGGTCCTCCGCCCTTTCAGCCTCAGGATTTCTAACTCGAGGATATGAAATGAGAAAACTTGCTATCCTGCCATTGCTTCTGGTGGTGGCTGTTGCCGCTGGATGCGAAGAACAGAGCACCAAACCCGTGGCCGACGGGATTGGCCCCAACCCTAAATTGCCGGAGCCTAAGTCCGCCTACATTCCGACCGTCAATATCGCTCCAGCGAAAGGTTGGACCGGCGACGCGAAGCCAGTTGCCGCCGAAGGGCTAAAGGTTGCAGCGTTTGCGGAGGGGCTTGATCATCCGCGCTGGCTCTATGTGCTGCCGAACGGCGACGTTCTGGTGGCTGAGACTAACGCCCCGGAACGCCCGGATCGCGGCAACGATATTCGCGGCTATGTGCAAAGCATGGTCATGAAACGGGCGGGCGCCGCAACGCCGACCGCTAACCGAATAACTCTCCTTCGCGATGCAGATGGCGACGGGGTCGCCGAGGGCAAATTTCCGTTCCTGACCGGCCTCAACTCACCGTTCGGCATGGCGCTGGTCGGTGACAATCTTTACGTCGCAAACACCGACGCCGTCGTCCGCTTTCCATATCAGGAAGGCCAGACGCAAATTACAGCGGCGCCAGTAAAGGTTTCCGATCTCCCAGGCGGCACTCTCAACCACCACTGGACCAAAAGCCTGATCGCGAGCCGTGACGGCACGAAGCTTTATTCGGGCATCGGCTCCAACAGCAATGTCGGGGAAAACGGCATGGACAAAGAGGAGAAGCGCGCGGCTATCCTCGAAATCGATATCGCAACCGGAGCCAATCGCGTGTTTGCGTCGGGCCTCCGCAATCCGGTGGGGCTGGCAATCGAACCGCAAACGGGGGCTATATGGACAGCAGTGAACGAGCGCGATGAAATCGGTCCGGACCTCGTGCCGGATTACATGACGTCGGTTCAAGACGGCGGGTTTTACGGCTGGCCATACAGCTATTTCGGCTCGAATGTCGATGTTCGCATTCAGCCCCAGCGCCCTGACCTCGTCGCGAAAGCCATCAAGCCCGACTATGCGCTTGGCGCTCACACGGCATCGCTCGGCCTGTCTTTCGCCGAAGGCGCCAAACTTGGGGAAGCCTTTACAAACGGCGCGTTTATCGGCCAGCATGGTTCGTGGAACCGCAAGCCTCTCAGCGGCTATAAGGTCGTCTTCGTGCCGTTCGAGAATGGCCAGCCCAACGGAGCGCCCGTCGACGTGCTGACCGGCTTTCTGGATGCGGATGAGAATGCACTGGGGCGTCCGGTTGGCGTCACCATCGACAAGAGCGGCGCTCTGCTGGTTGCGGACGATGTCGGGAATAAAGTCTGGCGGGTCCAGTCCAACGAGCCGCAGCGCGATGCGACGGCACGCTAGGCGTTTAAACTTTGTTTCAAGGGGGAGATTTTTATCTCCCCCTTTTTATATACGCGATTGCGAGCGCAGAGTTTCCTGATATTCATGTGCTGGCGGATAATTGGTCCGCTGAGTTCGTGGAGGCTGCCATGAAGAACCATCGTAATTCTAACGCTCGACCATCCTTTTGAGGTTACGAGCAAACGCAGGAAATCTTATCCTTCGGAAACCCATGTAAAGCGCGGCGATCGCACGGTGCACGGAGATGTGGAGTTGGTCGAGAAACTTGGCCGTAAAGATCTGTGCCCCTGCGGATCCGGACGCAGGTTTCAAGCGCTGTTGCATGAAGTCCAAGCGCTATGATGGGGCAAACAAGGACTACTACTTTTAGAGAATGAGAGTAGAGCGCCAAGCCACGGTCGGGCCTGGCGCTCTTAACGGGCGGCGATCAGCCGACGATTTCTTCCGGCTTGAAGCAGAGCGCAATCTCCGCTGCAGCGTTTTCCGCGCTGTCCGAGCCATGCACCGAGTTACGCTCGATGCTCTCGGCGAACTCCTTGCGGATAGTGCCCTCGGCCGCATTGGCGGGATTGGTCGCGCCCATGATTTCACGATTTTTCGCCACCGCGTTTTCGCCTTCCAGAACCTGAATGACGATCGGGCCAGAGATCATATACGAGACGAGTTCGCCGTAAAACGGACGCTCCTTGTGGACCTCATAGAATTTGCCCGCCTGCTCCTCGGTCCAGCGAGCGCGCTTCTGAGCAACGATCCACAAACCAGCGTCTTCAAATTTCGTGATGATTTTACCGGTCAGGTTACGCTCCGTCGCGTCCGGCTTGATAATGGATAAAGTTCTCTCGACCGCCATGGTGTTCCCTCGGATGCTCCGCCTGCCAACGCCCGGTTTATAGTCGGCCCCGGTTGGATGTGCAAGCAAACGCTGGGAACCTCACCAAAGGTTGTGCTCATTATATTTTTTAGGTTGATGTTGCCAAGCCGCCACGTCCTAAGCCCGGACAAAAATGTAGCTCATTCCCCCGCAAATTTCTGATATTACTGAGTAAAATTTCTCTGCGCAATCTGCTTGTACTTTTAAATGAACTCATAATTAAAACAACTAAAGGTTGAATATTCCTTTAACCGTTCATAAGGTCGTCTCCGGCAGCCGGCTGAGTCACGCGTTTAAAAGCATCGGCGTCGCATTGCGTGAAAGAGTTCCGCAAAGCGAATTGAGCAGACAAAACGGGGATTTAGGAATGTTGAGAGCTAATATTATCATCTTGGCGACCATCGCCGGTCTAGCGACGCCGGCTTTCGCCGCCGACCTCAGCGAGCCATCCGGTCCATATCGCGGGGAATTCGACAGCTACAAGGATGGTCCAAGCCCGGCGACCACCTTTATCTGGACCGGATTTTACGTCGGAGTGAATGCCGGCTACGGAAAAGGCGGCAAAGGCGACCGGGCGGATCTGGAGATTTCGGCCTTCGATGTTCCACTAGGTTCATCCGGTGAAACCGAGCCGAAGGGCGCATTCGGCGGACTTCAGGTCGGCTACAATAAACAAATGGGACGCTTCGTGTTCGGCCTCGAAGCCGATCTACAGGGCGGTGGACTGGACGACAGGATAAATGGCGTGCATGGCGCTATTCCTGGCTTTCCATTCACCAGCCGCGTTTCTACGGAAACTGAATTCTTCGGCACCATCCGCGCCCGGCTGGGCTACACGTGGGATCGCGCATTGCTGTATGTGACAGGCGGTTACGCTTTCGCTGACACCGATTATAGCCTCTCCGCCAGCAACCCGGACTTCGGAGACATCAACCTGAGCGACAGCGACTTGCGCGAGGGTTATGTCGTCGGCGCAGGCGCGGAGTTCATGCTTGATGGCAAATGGACCATGAAATTCGAGTATCAGTATCTCAAATTCAGCGACAACATGATTTTCGCTCAGTCAACTTTCAACGGCGCGCCCACCGGCACCTTCTATGAGACAGACCTCGAACTTGATCTCCACACCGTTCGTGTCGGCGTGAACCGCAAGTTTTGATGCGCTAAGGGCGGCTCTCAAACTCGAAGTAAAAAGGCCGGACCGCTCCGGCCTTTTTTATTGCCTAAACGATCTCCGGAAAGTGTAAGCAGCAGCCCTATGCTGCAAGGTGCACTTTATCCTAATTTTATGAAGGGCACTCTCAAATGGCATCGAGCGAACGATTGCTGCAGCTTGCTATCGCGGTTTTTGGGCTGGTCCCTGTCAGCGCAGGCCTCACCGGCGTCATCCTAGGCCCGGTAATGGCGGCGGACGGTGTGTACGGCGTCTCCGCCGACAGCCATTTCCGCTATCTCTCCGGTCTCCTGCTTGGCATCGGCATCGCCTTCTGGAGCACCATTCCGAAACTTGCGCAAAATGGCTCGCGCTTTCGTCTGCTCACTTTGATCGTTTTCATCGGCGGTCTGGGGCGGCTTCTTAGCTTGGTCGAGATGGGCGCTCCGTCCACGCCGATGCTGTTCGGCCTCACCATGGAACTGGCGGTGACACCCGCGCTATGCCTGTGGCAATCACGGATTGCGACCTCCGCCCGTTCGCCTAGTGCGGCAATTGACCGATAACCAAGCCGTCGCTTGCAAAATTGCGCCAGTTCGGCGATTTTGCGCGCATGCTGCAAATCAACGACATCACCTATCGCATCGAGGGACGCCTGCTGTTTGACAAGGCGACGGCTGGAATTCCGCCGGGGCATAAAGTCGGCATTGTCGGGCGCAACGGCACCGGCAAAACCACATTGCTGCGGATGATCCGCGGCGAGATCGCGCCTGACGACGGCTCGATTTCATGGCCCAAGCTCGCCCGCCTCGGAGGTGTGGCCCAGGAAGCGCCGGGGGGGCCGGAAAGCCTGATAGAAACCGTGCTCGCGGCTGACAAGGAACGGGCCGCGCTTTATGCCGAGGCCGAAACGGCGACCGAGCCGAACCGCATCGCCGAAATCCAAATCCGCCTTTATGACATCGACGCACACACCGCGCCTGCCCGGGCGGCGGAAATTCTCGCCGGTCTCGGCTTTGACGAGGAAGCGCAGAACCGCCCATGCTCGGAGTTCTCCGGCGGCTGGCGCATGCGCGTCGCGCTCGCCTCGGTGCTGTTCACCGCGCCCGACATCCTGCTGCTCGACGAGCCGACAAACTATCTCGACCTGGAAGGAACGCTGTGGCTGGAGAATTTCCTCGCAAGCTATCCCCACACCATCATCATCGTCAGCCACGACCGCGACCTGCTGAACAAGTCCGTTAACGCAATACTGCACCTGTCCGATAAGAAGCTGACGCTTTATCAGGGCAATTACGACACGTTCGAAGAAACGCTGCTCGAACGCCAGCGCCTGCAACTGAAGCTCAAAAAGAAGCAGGACGATGCGCGCAAGCACATGGAGGCGTTCGTGGAGCGTTTCCGCGCTAAAGCCAGCAAGGCGTCGCAGGCGCAGAGTCGGCTCAAGGCTCTGGGGAAGATGAAGCCCATAGCGGCGGACATTGAAAGCCACGTCGTGCCGTTCAAATTCGCCACGCCGAAGACGAGGCTCGGCAACCCCCTGATCAAGCTTGATGACGCCGTCGCCGGATATACGCCCGAGCGCCCGATCCTGAAGCGTCTCGACCTTCGCCTCGATATCGACGACCGCGTTGGCCTGCTCGGCGCGAACGGCAATGGCAAATCGACGCTCGCCAAGCTGCTGTGCGGACGCCTCCCGCCGTTGGAGGGCGTCCGCCAGGCCTCCAAAAAGATGGAGGTCGGCTATTTCGCGCAGCATCAGCTCGATGACCTGAACGAGGAAAAGTCGGCCTACGAGCATATCGCAGAGCTCATCCCCGACGCGACCGAGGCGCAAAAGCGCGCGCGCGTCGCCTCCATCGGATTTGGCGCGGACAAGGCCGACACCAAAGCCGGCAAGCTTTCAGGCGGCGAAAAGGCCCGGTTGCTGTTCGCCCTCGCCGCTTTCAACGCGCCGCACCTGCTCATCCTCGACGAGCCAACGAACCATCTCGACGTCGACAGCCGCGAGGCGCTCATTCACGCGCTCAACGAGTATGAAGGCGCGGTCATCCTCATAAGCCATGATCGCCATCTGCTGGAGGCGTGCGTCGACCGGCTGTGGATCGTGCGCTCCGGCACGGTCAGCGTCTATGACGGCGATCTAGAAAGCTACCGTACGGAATGCCTTGGCGCCGCGCGCGCCGCCAAGCGTGCAAACAACAAGGCGGCCAAGAACAACGCAAAGGCTGAAAAGGGTCAGAAAAAGCTGGCCTCCGCAGACCGCCGGACGGAACTCGCCCCCCTGCGCAAGCGTATGCAGGAAGAGGAAAAAAAGATCGAGCAGATCGGGTCCAAGATCGCCGCGCTGGATAAGGCGCTCGGAGACACCGGGCTTTATGCGCGCGATCCTGCGAAAGCCCAGACCCTTGTGCGCGAACGGGCGGACCTTGCAAAGTCGCTGGAGCGGGCCGAGGCTTCCTGGCTCGAAGCTAACGAGATGTACGAAGGCGCCGCAAAGGAAGTGGCGGTGTAGCCGTCACTTTTGGAAGGACGCCTTATGATCCAGCCTAACCTGCAGCCGCGCCACGTGGCGGCTCTCATTATGGCATTCGCTGTCAGCATAACCAATGTGACTGGCGTCGATGCGTTGGAGTTTCGCGACATAAACGCGGAGAGCGCTGACGTCATCAATGTTCAGTCGCCTACCCGCAATCCGTATCCGCGCACCCCCAGAGCGCGGCCGCGCTCCGATCGCGCATGCGTCGAGCGCTGTTCGATCCGCTGCCGGTCTGCGCAGAACCGATGCAACTTCGCGCCCGGTCAGCAACGCGCAGGCTATTGCAGCGCCCAAGCGATCCAGTGCCGCTCGTCATGCGCTGCCTCATGCCGGTAGCGTCGTTAGATTGTCGCCCGCGCCATCGCAGCTGCAAAGACGGGCATAAGCGCGAACAGAAGAATTTCACCCCAGAGTACGCGGCGCATGGTCTGGACTTCGCCTTGCGTCGGCAGCGCTGCGGCGTCAGCTTGTAACCTCCGCCGCCAGCGAATGATCTGAACCGTCGGCCAGATCGAGAGCAGGCCAATGATGACGAACGCCGTTAGCTTGGCGTGAAAAAACGGATTGGCCGAATAGTACTCCCACCCCTTCGATGCGTAGATAGCCCGCCAAAAGCCAACGACCAGAATAGCGACGGCAAGCGCGCCATAAGACGCATCAAGACCGGATAAACGCCGTATGTCGTCCGCACCCATCCCGCTGCGGGCCAGCAGCAATTCGCCCGTCAGCACAGCGAACAGTGCAAATACGAACAAATGGTGCAGCACCGCTAAAAACAGATCGAGATCGAACACGCTCGACGCCTTTCCCAATTGATGGATTGCTGGCTAAAATCAGCTTCATGCAAGGAGTGCGACAGGTTTGCGGCGATCTCGCGATATGGCGGATTGACGCAAGCGCGAGTCGAAGGGTAGCCTCAACCTTTGATTGCATACATTTTCTATATCATAGTATTCAATGTTATATTTACAATATACTGTAATATCTGTTGTCAAAACGCAAATATCTGGCAATATATAAAAGATCATCGCATGCGTCTTGTGGGGTTTGATGATCGTAAACGATGTCCGTTTAGCCAAGTATAATGGCGGCATTTGTCTCACACAAGTTGCAGTTACGAGTGAAGACGTTGCTCTTATTCGAGCAAGCTTTGCGAAAATTGCACCTATTGCCGATAGCGCAGTCGCCCTTTTTTACCGCAAGCTCTTTGCTGCGTTTCCAGAGGTTAGGCATCTCTTCACGCAGAACCTAGAGTCCCAGCAGAGAAAATTCACCCAGATGCTGTCCATACTGGTGGACAAACTCGATACGCCGGAAGTTCTCGCCGACCTTCTGCAGGACCTCGGGCGGCGGCATGCCGGGTATGACGTCAAAAACGAACATTATGACAAGGTCGGCGAAATCCTGCTGGCGACATTCGCCGAGCTTCTGGGAAATGACGGCGATGCCAAAACGCTCAATGCGTGGGCCTCCTTATACCGGTTAGCCACATTCCTGATGCAAAATGCAAGCGCGTCGCCAATCGTTGGCGCCAATTTCTTCCGGGTCATGATCCAAGGTGTGCTGGTCGCCCAGTACGGAGCCGACGTCATACCGCGCCGCATCGAAAAATCGCGCGATACGACTGCGGCCTAAAGTTTAGCCGCAGTCGACACTGGTTTCGGGGCGACAGCTTTGGCGCGCATATCCGGTGGCGTGGCCTCCTCGACCATCGCCTCGATAGCGTCATCCAGCCTGAAAGTGTCCGTGGCCTGGCTGCCCAGACGCCGGATTGAAACGGTGTGCTCCTCCGCCTCGCGCCGCCCGACGACGAACATCGCAGGCACTTTCGCAAGGCTGTGCTCGCGCACCTTGTAGTTGATCTTCTCGTTGCGCAGGTCGGTTTCGACGCGAATGCCTGAACTGCGCAGGGCGGAGGCGACGGCGGTTGCATAGTCGTTCGCCTCGCTGACCACGCTCGCCACAACCACCTGCACCGGCGAGAGCCACAGCGGGAGATGCCCGGCG
>JBGSLP010000158.1:0-4109 GCA_041740655.1 Alphaproteobacteria bacterium | reverse complement strand
TGTGGTCGGATAACAGCGTGACCGCAGACGGCAAAATCCGCGAAATTTCGGGCGCCGCCGAAGCCGCCACGCGCACTTATGCAGTCCGCATATCGGTTCCTGACGCGCCTCAGGCGATGCGCCTTGGGATGACGGCCAATGTGCAATTTCGCGTCAAGGCCTCGCCCGAACTGCAAATTCCTCTGGCCGCCATCACGAGAAATGACAAGAGCGTTTTTGTCTGGGTCGTCGACCAGCAGGCGTTGACGGTCGCCGCCCGTGAAATCGCGCTGGGCGATCTGGGCGATGAAGGCGTCCGGGTCAAATCCGGTCTTACCGAGGGCGAACTGGTCGTCGCCGCTGGCGTGCAGTTTCTCCAGCCGGGCCAGAAAGTGCGCCTGACCGCGAAAGCCGCCGAAATCGCCCATTCGAACTGACGTCGCGCCAAAAATCCATTTTCAAACCGTACTTCAGGAGTGTCCGACGATGTCGTTCAATCTCTCGCGCTGGGCTATCGAGCATCGCTCGTTTACGGGCTTCCTGCTGATCCTCCTGCTGGCGTCGGGCGCGTTTTCGCTGCTCAATCTCGGTCAGAAGGAAGACCCGGATTTCACGTTCAGGGTCATGGTGGTGAGCGTGGTATGGCCGGGCGCGACCGTGCAGGAAATGCAGGATCAGGTTGTCGACAAGATCGAGACCAAACTGCAGGAGACGCCAAAGCTCGATTTCATTCGCAGTTATGCCCGCTCTGGCGAGGCGACTATATTCGTCAACATTCTCGGCGAAGCGAACGCGGACGAGATCAAGGACGCCTTCTATCAGGTGCGCAAGAAGGTCGGCGACATCAAAGGCGAGTTGCCCGAAAACGTTGTCGGACCGTTTTTCAACGACGAATTCGGCGATACTTATATCGCGCTTTACGCCCTTTCCGGCCAAGGGTTCAGTTACCCCGAGCTAAAGGATGCGGCGCGCAAGGCGCGTGACGTGCTGCTGCGCACGAAGGGCGTTGAGAAGGTCGATATTCTGGGCGACCAGCCTGAGCGGATTTACGTCGAGATATCCTCGCGCGTGCTCGCCGAGCGTCAGATTTCCGTGTCCGACATTCAAAACGCCATTTCTGGGCAGAACTCGATGTCGCCCGCTGGCCGGGTCGAGACGACCGATCGCAGCGTGCGCGTTTTCACCGAGGGCATGCTGCTCACCGCGTCTGACATCGCCGAGCTTCGCGTGCGTGCGGGCGCCGAGACGGTGCGGCTGGGCGACATCGCCAAAGTGACGCGCGGCACGGAAGACCCGCCCGTCAGCAAGATACGCTTCGGCGGCGAGGAGTCTGTCGCGCTGGGCGTCGTCATGGCGCGCGGCTTCAACGTGACAGAAGTCGGCAAGGGCTTGCAGGAAGGGCTGAAACGCATCACGGCGGACCTGCCTGTGGGCCTCAATTTCGGCGTCATCGCAGACCAGCCGGAGGTGGTCGAGCGCTATGTCGGCGAATTTCTCATCAGTCTTGCCGAAGCGCTCGGCATCGTGCTCGCGGTGAGCTTCCTCTCGCTCGGATGGCGCTCGGGCCTCGTGGTCGCGCTCACCATACCGCTGGTGCTGGCGGTCACATTCACGATCATGCTGCTGCTCGGCATCGACCTGCAGAAAATTTCGCTCGGCGCCCTGATCATCGCGCTCGGCCTGCTGGTTGACGACGCCATGATTGCGGTCGAGATGATGCAGCGCAAGCTTGAGGAGGGTTTCGACAAGCTCTCGGCGGCAAGCTTCGCCTATACCTCGACCGCGTTTCCGATGCTGACGGGCACGCTGATCACGGTCGCCGGGTTCCTGCCGGTGGGGCTCGCGCAATCGACGGCGGGCGAATATGTCCGCTCACTGTTTATCGTCGTTGGCGTTGCACTGGTCGTGTCATGGCTGGCGGCGGTTTATTTCACGCCATGGATCGGCTACCTGCTCCTTCGCGAGCAAAAGGGCGCCGAGCATCATGAGGTGTTCAATGGCCCGTTTTATCGCCGCCTGCGCAGCGTCATCGCATGGTGCGTGCGCCGCCGTCGCCTGACGATCGCGTTCACGCTCGCGGCGTTTGCGGCGGGCGTCTCGGGCTTCGCATTCATACCGCAGCAGTTTTTCCCGTCATCCAACCGCCCCGAGGTCATGGTCGATATGTGGCTGCCCGAAGGCGCTGCGTTCGCGGAGACGCAACGCGAGGCGGTGCGGCTTGAAAAAGCCTTCCAGCAAGACCCAGATCTGGCGTCGGTCACGACTTACGTCGGCGAAGGCTCGCCACGCTTCTATCTCCCGCTCGACCAGCAATTGCAGAACCAGAATTTCGGGCAGGTGGTCTTGCTGGCGAAGGATCTGGAGGCGCGGGAGAGATTGCTGGGTCGGGCGCGCGAAACGCTGGCGCGTGATTTCCCTGCCGTGCGTTTCAAGGTGGAGCGTCTGAACTCCGGGCCGCCGGTCGGCTGGCCGGTGCAAATACGGGTTATGGGTCCCGAACGCGATGAGGTGCGCAAGATCGCCGCGCAGGTTGACGCCGTGATGCGCCCCAACCCGCTCGTATCGTCCATCCACGACGACTGGCTCGAACCCACGCCGGTTCTCAAACTGAGCGTCGATCAGGACAAGGCGCGCGCGCTCGGCGTCACCTCGCAGGCGATCCGGCAGACGCTGCAGGCGGTGCTTACCGGCGCGTCCATCGGCGAATTCCGCGAGGGCGACGAAACGATCTCCGTGCTCGTGCGGGAGCCGAGGGAAACGCGCAGTCTGGCCAGCACGGTCGAGGGCGCTTACGTCAAGACCTCGGGCGGGCAATCGGTGCCCATCGCGCAGATCGCCAATGCGACGCTGTCGCTGCAATCGGGCATCGAGTGGCGGCGCAACCGGCTTCCGACCGTAACCGTGCGCGGCGTCGTGCCGGACGATGTTCAGTCGCCGGACGTGACCAAGGCGATTTATGCGGAGCTGGCGTCCTTGCGCGCGCAATTGCCGCTCGGCTACGCCATCGAGATGCAGGGCGCGGTGGAGGAGTCGGCGACCAGCCAGGCGTCGATATTCAAGCACATGCCGCTGGTCGTTCTCGCCATCGCGTTTTTGCTGATGGTGCAGTTGCAGCATTTCGGCAAGTCCGTGCTCGTTTTCATGACGGCGCCGCTCGGCCTCATTGGCGCATCCGCTGCGCTGCTCGCGTTTTCCTCGCCATTCGGATTCAACGCGATTTTGGGCGTGATCGCGCTGCTGGGTATGATCATGCGCAACAGCGTCATTCTCGTCGATCAGATCGATCAGGACATCAAGGCCGGGCACGCTCCGGCGGATGCGGTGATCGATTCTGCGGTGCGCCGCTTTCGGCCGATCGTGCTGACGGCGGCCGCAGCCGTGCTGGCCATGATCCCGCTGTCGAAGAGCATCTTCTGGGGCGCGATGGCGATTTCCATGATGGGCGGGCTCATCGCGGCGACCGTGCTGACGCTCACCTTCCTCCCCGCGCTTTACGCCTTCGCGTTCCGTATTCCGGTCGGGGAGGGGAGTGCGGCGGCAACCCTCGCTGCGCCGGAACTGGCGCGTGCGGACGGCGGCGCGCTGCATCAAGCGCATTCGTGACGCCATGCCCGCTCAGAAATTTTCGGCCGGTTTGTCGAAATGGAAGCGTCTCGCGTCTCATGGGGTCGAGGGCGACGATTTACTCGCAACCCTTTATCTAAAACCAACGAGGGATTATCATGCAATACATGCTTATTTTCAAAGAAATGCAGCCGCAGTTCGATGAACGTAACGACCCCGAAAAGTCGCAGGGCTATTGGGGAGCGTGGAGCGATTATGTCAGCGCCATGAACAAGGCTGGAATAGTCATCAGTGGCAACGGTCTGCAAGCTCCTCACACGGCGACGACCGTGCGCGTTCGCGACGGTAAGCGGCAGGTGGAGGACGGCCCGTTTGCCGACACGAAAGAGCAACTCGGCGGCTATTTCATCGTAGAGACGCCGGATCTCGACACCGCGCTCGAGTGGGCGGCGCGCAGTCCATCGGCCTCTTACGCCTCGGTCGAGGTTCGTCCGGTTCTCCCACCGATGTCCGGCGGAGCCGCAGCCTGATGACGGACGGCGCGCGCACCGCAGAGTTTGCCGCGC
>JBGSLP010000157.1:0-7633 GCA_041740655.1 Alphaproteobacteria bacterium | reverse complement strand
ACCGGCTCGGCTTGAGGCGCAGCCGACGTCTCGACAGCGCGCCACTCAAGTTCCTCGTGGGCATATGCTATGGGGGCAGTGGAGGCGGCGGGCGCCGGCTCGAAAAGCGGCGCGGTATCCAGGCCATCCAGCCAGTTTCGCGAAAGGTCGACCTCGGGCGCCCGATCTATGGCAGCGGGGGCCGGACCGATGGCCGCCTGCGGCTCCTGAAAAGCCGCGACGGGCATGGGCGGCTGGTCATAGGTCCAGGTGCGTCGATCCGCATGCGAAAACCGACTCAGGCGTTCGCCGCCAGCCTTCTTGTATTCCTGCGTCATATTCTCATCCAATTCGCCGGGGTCACTCGTCGATGAGTTGCAAGATTATGCTTCAAATCCAGCCATTTTCTAGGCGAGCGTGAAGCTTTTCATCTCCCGATGCGGAAAGCCACTGTAATTTCTGCTTAACTCCGCCTTCGAATGCGGGTGGCTCAAGTCGAAGTTGCAAAAGTTTTGAGGCGAGGCTTGTGCGTTCACGGGCTGGTAACCCTTTTTAGCGCATAAATAACCATCGAAGCATTATCAGTTGTGTTGAAGTCAGACAGTAGAGAGTTTGTCCGATGGGCTATGTGAGTGATAGACAGCCGTCCATTCAATCCGAGTTGCAGGCGCTGCTCCCAAGACTTCATAATTTCGCTGCGGCGCTCACCGGTGAGCGGCATGCCAGCCTCGAACTTACCCGCACCGTCTGCCATATCGTCCTGACGCGCGCTCATCGCGAAAAGGGCCAGACCCAGCTTTCGCTGTGGGCGCTGACCGAGATGCACACGCTCTGGATGACGCGCCTCGCCGCCCGTGTGAAGCCGCGCCGCGAAGACCCGGCAGAACCCGAGTTGTTTTACGCAGGCGCTGACGCCAAACACGGCCCCGCTTCAGGGCAACTGGCCAAATTCATAGCGCATCTGCCCGCCCAGCAACGCGGCGCGCTCACGCTCGTATATGGTCTCGGCCTTTCCTATGACGAGGCGGCCGAAGTTTACGGCGTTCATGTTTCAACCATCATGACCCGGCTCGTCCGTTGCCACAAAGCGCTGAGCCGGTGGATGGAGCATCGCGGTATTGGCGCGGCGCCGGAGATGGCGCATCCGGCGCAACATGCCGTCAGACAGGTATACGCACACGATTACGAGGAGCAGGCGGCATGACCAGACTTTCCGACGAGTTGCTGTTGGCCTATGTCGACGGCCAGCTCGACCGGCCCCAGGCAGGAGCTGTCGCCCAGCTTGCGCGCGATGATTACGACATCGCCTCACGCGTGAAGCGTCTGCAGGACACGCAAGGTCGGCTGATGGAGAATTTTGGCGCTATTCTACGGACGCATCAGGCCCAGCCGCTCGACACGGCGATCCGGCTCGATGACGCACCGGCAGAGCGCGGCCTTTTCGGGTTTGGCCTCATGCCCGTCATTGCGGCGGCGATCGCAGTTGTGGTGGCGATCGCATATTTCTCTACGGGCGGGGAAGAGCCGACGCCATCCATGAAAGTGGCCGAGAGATTGAGCGATGCACCTGCAGCCTCGAACTGGCAGACGGATGTTGCCGGTCTCCATTCTTTCATTTCACGCGATACGCTCTCGTCGTCGGAGCAATCGCAGGCTAACCGCGATGTGGTCGCTATTCAGTTGAGCCGGTTCGTACGCCGCACCAAGCCGATTACGCCGCCCGATTTTTCCAAGCACGGCCTCACCCTTAGCCGTGGTCAGGTGCTGAATTATCAGGGCAAACGGTTCATGCAGCTTGCCTATGTCGGCAAGGAGGAGCAGCCGGTAGCGCTCTATGTCATGGCGGGCGGAGCGGATGCGCGCATGACCGATGTCGTGCGCGGCGAGGTGAAGACCGTGAGTTGGGCGTCGGGCGGCGCGAGCTTCGTTCTGGCCGGTTTCCTGCCGCAGGACTCCATTCGCGCGTTGGCGGTGGTCGCCCAAAATCAGATCGGTGATTAAGGTCTGCTGAAAGTTATCCGGGCGCGACTAAAAAGTCGTGCGCAGCCTCCGCGAAGATGCGTAAACTAACAGCGGACTTCGTGCGTCGAAGTTCGCTTTTAGTTTTTTGTATTGTCTGGGAGGACAAATGAAAAAAATGACGTTGGCGATCGCCATCCTGGCGACATCCATGTTTTCAATCTCGGCAGTTGCGCAGGATGCCAAGAGCCCATGGCCGAGCGATTCCAAGGTTTACATCATCTCACCGAAAAACGGCGAGACGGTTTCCAGCCCCGTGACGGTTCTTTTCGGTTTGAAAGGCCTTGGGGTTGCGCCTGCGGGTATCGAGAAGCCGAAAACCGGGCACCACCACCTTCTGATCGACACGAAAATTCCGGCTGAACTCAACGAACCGCTGATCGCGGACAAAAACCACGTCCATTTCGGCGGCGGTCAGACTCAGGCGACCATCGAACTGACGCCGGGCCAGCACACCCTTCAACTTCTGATGGGCGACCATAACCACGTCCCATATAATCCACCGCTCGCCTCCGAAGTCGTAACAATAACTGTGAAATAAATTTCAGGGCGTCAACGCGTTACTGGCGCAGTTGACGCCCATTTCTTATGATTTCCGGCCAAAGGGCGATGCTTGCCGCCCGGTTCAATTTGTGCAAAGCATGCAGCAGAGTATTCAATAAAGTTTTGTTAAATGCCGCGTTCCATTTCCTGTGAGGTTGTAACGCTTGGGCGCCTCATCAGCACGACCGATTCCTTTCACATTCCGCCATTCCAGCGCAATTACGCATGGGGCGAGAAGCAATACAGCGCATTCTGGGATGATCTAGCCCGGACCTTCGATGACAAGGGCGATGAGATTTTTATCGGCGCCAGTGTATTCAAGCCTGCTCCCTCCGCAAATGGCGCTCGCCAGCTTGTCGTAATCGACGGGCAGCAACGGCTCACGACGGCGGCGGTGCTGCTTTCCGCGCTCCGGCATCATCTGCGCGCGCGCCATCTCGACGTGCTCGCCTCCCGCATCGAGGATGAATTCCTGCGCGGCGTCGATCCGGAAACCGGCAAGCCCGGGGCGCGGTTCAATCTCAACGCCGCCAATAAAGATACGTTCGACGACCACATCTACAAGCTATCTGAAATCAGCGTCGTGCATGAGCAGAAGAAGGGAAAGCGTTCGTCGAACACCAATGCCCTCCTACTCAGCTGCTTCATGTTCATGCACAAGAAGATCGGCCTCGCGCGTCGGCTGTATGGCTACACGCTTGAGGAACTTGGCGAAAAGGTTCTGCGCTCGCTCAACGACCGCGTAACGCTCATCCATATTTCCGTCGCAGACGACCTCAACGCCTATCTGCTGTTCGAGACGCTGAACGAGCGCGGGCTGGAGTTGTCGCAGTTCGACATTCTGAAGAATTACGTGCTCACCCTCGCGCGGCCCAACATTGCGCGGGCGCTGGCTGCATGGGTGACGATCGAGAACAACCTGCGCAGCACGTCCGTCGCCGCGTTTCTGCGCCAGCACTGGGCATCGCGCGGCAAGATCATCGAGGAAAAGCATCTCTTCGAGGAGTTGAAGCGCGCGATCACCGACACTCGGGAAGCGATGCTCTATCTCGAAAGTATTGAGCGTTCCTCGCTGCATTATGCGGCCCTGCACGATCCGCATCACCTGTATTGGCGCAAACGTCCGACGCACACGCAGGCGGCTGTCATTAGCGCCGTCAACGCCTTCCGCAGCCTTGGGGCGAGCCAGCCGTTCGTGACGCTGCTTGCCGCCCTCGACGTGCTCGACGATGCGCCCGAGATGGCGGAGGACTTCGCCGAACTGATCAGCATGCTCGTCTCATTTACCGTGCGTTACACGACGATTTGCGGCCTGCCGCCCAGCCGTCTGGCGCTAAATTACTCGAAAGCCGCCGCTTTCATCCGTCGCGAGCAGGCATTCAACGCCGCGACGATTTTCGAGAAGTTTTTGGCGCCGCTCTATCCCGGCGACGATGCCTTCTTTGCGGCTTTCCGGAACAAGGAGACCCAGGATAATGCAATCTGCCGCTACCTGATCGGCAAGATCAACGATGCTATCTCACCCGCCGGGGCCGAGCAGGCGCCCGCGCACGACCTGACCAGCGTCGACCACATCCTGCCGCAGAATCCGTCGGTCGCATGGCTCGACGTCAAACGGCAATTCCGGGATGGCTTCCGCGGTTATATTTATCGGCTGGGCAACATGACCCTGATGGCGCCGGGGGAAAACCAGAAGATCGGCAATGCAGGGTTCGAGGAAAAGCGCGCGGCCTATGTGCAGGATGCGCTGGAGATCACCCGCCGGGTCGCCGAGGCGGAGAAATGGACGCCCAAGGAAATCGACCAGCGGCAGAAATGGATGGCGACGGTCGCCGTGCAGGTCTGGCGCTGCCCTTAAGCGCCAATCCGGCTAACCGCGAGACAGCTCCCTGATCGCGGCCTCGACCCCATCGGGGGTTAGTGGATACATGCGCCCAGCCATGGCGTCGGCGATCATGCGGATGGAGGCGGTGTATCCCCAGTAAGCCTCCGGCGTGGGGTTGAGCCAGACCGCGCTTTTGTAAATTTGCGTCACTCGCTCCAGCCAGACAGCGCCCGCCTCCTCGTTCCAGTGCTCGACCGAGCCGCCGGGAAGCGCGATTTCGTAAGGGCTCATGGACGCATCGCCGACGAAAATCACCTTGTAATCGGAGCCATATGTGTGAAGCACATCCCAGGTCGGCGTGCGGTCCACATGGCGGCGCTGGTTGTCGCGCCAGACCTCTTCATAAATGCAGTTGTGGAAGTAGTAATATTCGAGATGCTTGAACTCCGAACGCGCGGCGGAGAACAACTCCTCGACGAGCTTCACGTGGCCGTCCATGGAGCCGCCGATGTCGAAGAACGCCAGCACTTTCACGGCATTGTGCTTGACCGGTTCGAACTTCAAATCCAGATATCCGCGACTGGCCGTCGCCTGAATCGTGCCGTCGAGATCGAGCTCTTCCTCTGCGCCGGTGCGGGCGAACTGGCGCAGGCGGCGCAGGGCCATCTTCATGTTGCGAACGCCAAGTTCGCGCGCGCCGTCGAGATCGCGGAATTCGCGCTTATCCCACACCTTCACCGCGCGGAAATTGCGGTTAGCGGCCTGCCCGATGCGCACCCCTTCCGGATTGTAACCATAGGCGCCGAACGGAGACGTGCCGCCCGTGCCGATCCATTTCGATCCGCCCTGATGCCGCTCCTTCTGCTCCTCGAGGCGCTTTTTGAGTTCCTCCATGATCTTTTCCCAGCCGCCAAGCGCCTGGATTTCCGCCTTCTCTTCATCGGAGAGAAAGCGCTCAGTCAGAGCTTTCAGCCATTCATCGGGAATGGCCTGCGGGGCGACGTCGTGCAGGCGTTCGAGCCCTTTGAAAACGCTGCCAAACACGCGGTCAAACTTGTCGAGGTTTCGCTCATCCTTCACGAGTGCGGCGCGTGACAGGTAGTAAAAGTCCTCGATCCGCTTGTCAGCCAGATCGAATTGTAGCGCCTGCATCAAAAGCAGATATTCCTTGACGCTTACGGGGAGTTGCGCGGCGCGCAGTTCCTGAAAGAAGTTCAAAAACATCGGGTTACGCCTTCTTCCGGCGGAAAATAGAGAAACCGCTCTTTTGCGTTGTGGCGGGCGCGGTCTGGGTGGAAGTTGGCGAAGGGGCGGTCTGAGGCGCCTTTGCAGGCGCGGACTTCGCTGTCGCCGATTTTGCCGACGCGGGTTTTGGAAGCGTGTCGACAGCATCCATCGAACTGGCGCTCACGGTCGACAGCTTCGACAGCAGCGACGGCGGTCTTGGTCGCATGGGCTGGGGCGCGCCGAACGCCTCGACCTCAAGCAGTTCCGCATCGGCGAGCCGCAAACGCTGAAGCATCTCTGCGATAGAGCCCTCCTCCGGCCTATCAGCGGCAGGGCCGCCAGCGCCGCGCCGCCGTAATTTTTCGTTCCTCGTCGGAGGAATGATCTCCTGCTCGGGCTGCTTTTTCGTTCCGAACAAGCTGCGGCGGGGACTGAAGGTTTTCGCTTTAGACTGCGCTTTTTCCGGCGCAGCGCTTTCCGATGCGGCAGGCGCTGCCTCGGAGCGCTTGGTCTCGCGGCCAAAAATCCGGCGCGGTTCTTTCTTGCCTTTGTCCTCTGCCGGCGGGGTTTTCGGCAGCGGCGCGACCGGATCGGCCGGGTCGTCGACCTGCTTTGTTTCCGCCGAACGCAGCTTATCGAGCGCCGGCCAGAGGCGACGGGTCGGCGCAGTCGGCGCAGTTTTAACCGCCGGACCGGTTACATCGCGGCTCGCAATCTTGGCTGATGGCGGCTGCAGCTCTACATCTTTGGCGACTTCGATAGCCGCGGCTTTGGCCGGCTCCTTGGGCGCCTGTGATTTAGCTGCTCGCCCGCGTCCGCCGAACAGCGCGCTCAGACGATCCAGCGTCTCTTGGCTTGCTTCCTCGACCGGCGGCTCCGGCGCCATTGGCTTGGGCGCAGCTTTTGGCGGTGAGGCTTTCTCGGGGGGAATGTAGCCTGGAGCGGGTGTCCGCACCGACGGCTTGACGGGAGCCGGCGCGTTTTTCGCCAAGGCTGGCTGCGACGGGGCGACGGGGCGCGGCGCTTCTACCCGCTCCGCCGTTTTGCTCTGGCGTTCGCTATTGGCAGCCATAGACTTAGGCACGCCGCCCGCCGGTTGCGGCTCTGGCACGGCAAGCCGCTCCTGCAAGGTCTGGAGTACCGCAATCAGATGCGCGAGGCCCCGCACCGCCACGCGCTTGGCGTCATCGAGCAGCCCTTTCGACGTTTCGCGCAACTGCTCCGAGCGCTTTTTCAGCTCCAGCCGAGCGATAAACTGGCGGCCGCGGTCGGACAGTTCTGGCGCGCGTTGCAGCGCTTCCTGATATTTCGCCTGAAGATCGTAGGCCTTGGCCAGCAAATGCTGATGCGCGACAATGCTTTCGCGGCCATTTCGCGCAAGGGCTGCGGCCTTGTCCAGCGATGCGTTGACGAGACCGGGAAACTCCTCGCGAGCGCGGCGCAATTCGCTCAGCGCCTCGGCGACGGTCTGCGACTCGCGCAGGTTTCGCGCCGCCAGCCTGACATGCTCCATGGACTCGCCAGCATAAGCGCGGAAAACGCGCCACTGGCCGGGGATGGCGCGCACTGCGGCGACGGGATAGCTGATGATTTCCGCAGGCGTTGGCAGGCGCTCGCGTTCCTCCGCCGCAAGAATTTCCTCCTCGACCCCGGCCGCGAACAGTTCGACATCCGTGCGGGCGACGGAGAGCCGTAGATCCAGCAGGTCGTCTTCCCCGACCGCCTCGGCCTCGCCCTTGAACAACAGGCGGCGGGCGTCTTCACAGAATCGCTCGTAGCTGCCGGGCTCGGCGAAGGCGTCGCCAAGGGCTGCGATGTCGTCAATGAGGATGATCTCGGAGGCGGCCCACAAATCGCGTCTTATCTGCAGTATTTCCGAAAGGGGAGCGCACGTCTCGATGCCAAGCAGCCGCTGCATTTCAGGATGGAGCGCGCGGACCGAGTCGAAAAATGGCCCGGACTCCTGAACGCGCCGCAGCAGCATCGTGGTGCGGTTCCGAAGGGCGAGCGCCGGGTCTGTCGCATTCGCCTCGCCCTCAT
>JBGSLP010000156.1:0-7041 GCA_041740655.1 Alphaproteobacteria bacterium | reverse complement strand
AACCGAAAAGCCAGTCGCTCGCGCTGGCGCCATCGTCGTCCCCGCTGTCGCAGAGCATGACCGACGACCAGATCATGGCGCTGTATGAGCCGGGCAGCTACGAGATCACGCCGCACGAAACCATGCGCCGCGTCATCGCCCAGCGCCTCACCGTCGCCAAATCGACCATCCCGCATTTCTATCTCAACATCGACTGCGAACTCGACAAGCTGCTGGCGGCGCGTCAGAGCCTGAACGTGCGCGCGCCCAAGGACGGCCCCGGCGCCTACAAGCTTTCGGTCAACGATTTCATCATCAAGGCGCTGGCGCTGGCGCTGCAACGCGTGCCCGACGCCAACGCCGTCTGGAGTGAGCGCGGCATGCTGCGCCACAAGCGCTCGGACGTCGCGGTCGCGGTCGCGGTGGAGGGCGGACTGTTCACGCCGGTCATTCGCTCGGCTGAAACCAAGAGCCTTGCGCAAATCTCGAACGAAATGAAGGAACTGGCCGAACGCGCGCGCAAACGCCGCCTCGCCCCGCACGAATATCAGGGCGGCGCGAGTTCGATTTCCAATCTCGGTATGTTCGGCGTGAAAGCGTTCGATGCGGTGATCAACCCGCCGCACTCGACGATTCTCGCCATCGGCGAGGGCGAGCAGCGCCCGGTGGTGAAAGGCGGCGAGTTGCGGGTTGCGACGGTGATGTCGGTGACGTTGTCGTGCGATCATCGCGTAGTGGATGGGGCGCTTGGCGCGCGCCTGCTGTCGGCCTTCAGGGGCTTTATCGAAGAGCCGGTGACGATGCTGGTCTGATTTCAGGGCGGGCGGAAGAGGGCGTCAATCGGCGCCTCCCCTTGACATTTCTGGTGACGAGACCAAAATATTTAAGTATAGTAATACCCTTCGTTCACAAAAAACGAGAAATAACGATCGATTAAATCGACCACCCGCGCAGCATGATCTGCGTATTTACAGCACTTCGGACAAAGTTCAGAAGTGCACTTCGTTTGGTACGGCGCAACGCCATGGACCGTTGCTGCGAAGAATAGTTTTTGCTGGCTGAGTATCAACAAGCGGCAAGCCTGATACCTACAATTCACAGATTGAACCTATGACCTATTCTCATGCGTTGCATGAACCCTGTCGGCTGTGCGCCGCACAGGAGACTGACGCCGAATCCATCGCAGACCTCATCATCATCTCCGGCGATACGCCACCGGATTTTCCAAAACCCGCCCGCTACAATGATGGCCACCCCGTCGATCTGGAGGCCCTGCTCAAGTCGCGCCGGGCACAGGCTTTCGCCGTCAAACATTCGCTTCTGGCGCATTTTCGCGGGCGCGTCGCTGGTGTTGTGCTGGGCTATCGCGTGTCGAAGCTTGCCGCGTCGGGGAAGCTGCGTACACTACCTAATTACCTGCGCCCGACCATGGACGTGGAGCGCTTGTCGCCGGGCAGCTTTTATGTGAACACCCTCGCATTGTATCCGGAATTTCAAAATCTGGGGCTAGGGTGCGCCCTGCTTGATGCCACCGAGGCCAAAGCTGCAACGCGCGGCTGCAAGCATCTCGCGCTGGAGGTTGGCGCGGGCAATCCGGGGGCGATCAAATTTTACCTGCGGCACGGATTTACGCAGGTTTCGCTGTTACCGGGCGACAAAAATGCGCCATCGCCTTACGATAAGGATATTGTGCTTTTACAGCGGCCGGTCGACTATTCGGCCTTGGCGGAAAGGCATCAGGGGGCGATGGCATGGCGGACACCTCATACGATCTTGCGGTCATCGGGGCTGGGCCCGGCGGCTATGTTGCGGCCATCCGGGCGGCGCAACTAGGGCTGAAATCGGTCGTCATCGAGCGTGAGCATCTGGGCGGGATTTGCCTCAACTGGGGGTGCATTCCGACCAAGGCGCTGCTGCGCACGTCCGAAATTTATCGGATGATGCAGCATCTCGACGAGTTTGGCCTCTCGGCGAAAGACGTCAGCTTCGATCTGCCCAAGATCGTGGCGCGCTCGCGCAAGGTTGCGGCGAAGCTGACGAGCGGCGTCGGCTTTTTGCTCAAGAAAAACAAAGTGACGGTCATAGACGGCTCGGCCGCGCTGAAAGGCGCGGGCGTGATTGGCGTGACAGGTAAGGACGGTAAGGCGGCGCCCGACATCAAGGCGAAGCACGTCATCGTGGCGACCGGCGCCCGCGCCCGCACGCTCCCGGGCCTCGAGGCGGACGGCAAGCTTATCTGGACGTACAAGGAAGCGATGCTGCCGCCCGCGATGCCGAAATCGTTGATCGTGATCGGCTCGGGCGCCATCGGCATCGAGTTCGCGAGTTTTTACAGCGGCCTCGGCGCGAAAGTGACCGTGATCGAGATCATGGATCGCATCCTGCCGGTGGAGGATGAGGAAATATCCGTCCTCGCGCGCAAAAGCTTTGAAAAGCAGGGGATGGTTTTCCACACGGGCGCCAAGGTCGAAAAGCTGGAGAAAGGCGCCGACAACGTCAAGGCTACGCTTTCCGTCGGCGGCAAGCCGAAGGTCATGGAGGCGGACCGCGCGGTGCTGGCCATCGGCATCACGGGCAACACGGAAAATCTCGGGCTGGAGGCGCTGGGCGTAAAGGTGGAGCGCGGGCATATCGTCATTGACGAGTGGTGCCGGACAAGCGCGCCGGGGGTTTATGCGATTGGCGATGTGACGGGCGCGCCGTGGCTTGCGCATAAGGCGAGCCATGAGGGCGTCATCTGCGTGGAGAAAATCGCCGGGGTGAACGATGTGCATCCGCTGAATGTGCGCAATATCCCCGGCTGCACCTATTGCACGCCGCAGGTGGCGAGCGTCGGGCTGACCGAGGCGGCTGCAAAAGCGGCGGGTCACGAGGTGCGCGTCGGGCGTTTTCCATATCAGGGCAACGGCAAGGCGATTGCGCTTGGCGAGCCGGAGGGGCTGGTCAAAACAGTGTTCGATGCAACGACCGGCGAACTGCTCGGCGCGCACATGATCGGCGCCGAAGTCACCGAGCTGATTCAGGGCTACGGCATCGCCAAGACTTTGGAGACGACCGAAGCGGAACTGATGCACACTATCTTCCCGCATCCGACACTGTCGGAAATGATGCACGAAGCTGTGCTCGACGCCTACGGCCGCGCCATCCATTTTTAGGGGCTTGAGCGCGAGATTTGCGTTCGCTGTGCGCAATGCCAGTTACCCCGTTGCCGCATCGAAGGTTTTGCCCCAGCCAGCCGAGCGACGTGGCTTCAGCGCCAGAGCAACGCGCAGCGCCGCCTTGCGCGCCTCGGCGTCCTCAAGCGCCGTCTGCTGGAATTCCGATTGGTCGGGCACGCGGTTGAAGGCGATTTTGGCGCCTGCATAGTGCAATCGCTCGCCGCCAAGTTGCGAGGCGAGGGTGAGCGTTTCGCCGCCATAATGCTGGTTCACGGCGTCGAACACCTTCCAGAGCCGCTCGCACTTTCCGGCCGGTGTGACCGCTTCGTCGGCGCGAATGAACAGGTCCGGCTGTCGTACTTTCATATCGACCAGATCGAAAAGCCCGATCTGCACGTGCCGGAATTGCGGGTTACGACCCGCCGAGCGCACCAGGCCCGGCCAGAGCGCGTCCAGCCATCGCAAAATCTCGAAGCTGTCCTGCGTCGGGCTGAAACGCGCCTGCGACGCCCAGCCGGACTCCCATTTGTCGCCCGCGAGGAAAAGTCCGCCGGCCGCAAGCCCATAGTGTCGCAGCCTGTACGCCGCCTTCAGCGCCAGCGTGCGGGCGACAAGGCGGGCCTCGCGCGGACGACGACTGCGCGGATCGAGCACCCTGCTGTGGCCGATGACAGATTTGTTCGTTGGCAAATCGGGCACATCAAACCCATGCAGCGAATACCAGAAGCGCTCGCCGCCAATGCCGCCCCAGATCGCCCGCGCCTGTTTCGGCGCCAGATTCCACAGCGTTTCGACGGTTTTTACGCCCGCAGCCGCCAGCCTTTGCTCCATGCGTTTGCCGATGCCGGGCAGGTCGGTGAGCTTCAGTTTCAGCAGCGGACCGGGGAGGTTCTCGGCGGGCAGGATCACCAGACCGTCCGGCTTTTGCAGATCCGTGCAGATTTTCGCCAGCAGGCTTGACGGCGCGACGCCGATCGAGGAGGTCATGCATTCGCCAACGCGCTCCGCGATGCCGCGTTTCAGGCGCTGCGCCAGCGCACGCGCGGCCTCCGGCGTCTGCTCGGTTTTGTCGAGCTTGCAGGCCATCTCGTCGACCGACCAGACCTTATGAACTGGAATATGCCGGTCAATTTCCTCCAGCAATTTGTGATGATATTCGACGTAAATCTCGTGTCGGGCAGGCACGATCAGCAGGTCCGGGCACATGCGTTTCGCATCGCGGATAGACGTGCCCGTCCGGATGCCGAAGGCTTTGGCCTCATAGCTCGCCGCAATGGCGCACGTGCTGTCGCTCATGAGCGGTGCCACGGCGACTGGCCGCGCGCGCAAGTGAGGCTGCACCTGCTGCTCTACGCTGGCGAAGTAGCTGTTGAAGTCGATGAACAAATATTTGAGAAGCCTGCAGGTGTCTTGATGCATGAACGGCGCCTAAGAGTAAGCATCAGCGATGGGCGCTATGCTTATAACAGTTTCAGCCGTTAAACAAGAACAAATAAAGAACATTTATAAAATAAAAAAAGCCTTGAGGCTCGGCGTCCTCAAGGCTTTTGATCTCGACTAGAAACGATTAGCCTTTTGGCAGAAGTACGCTGTCAACCACGTGGATAACGCCATTCGACTGCAATACATCGGCGATCGTTACGGTTGAGGTGCCGCCTTTTGCGTCAGTAACCGTAACGCTTCCGCCACTCGCCATAAGCGTCAGCTTCTCACCTGCAACGGTTGTCAGTTCGGCTTTGCCGCCGCCACTTTTAATTTTGCCAGCAATCGTTTCGGCGGTGAGTTTGCCCGGGACGACGTGATAGGTAAGAATTCCAACAAGCATCTTTTTGTTTTCAGGCTTTACAAGGGTGTCAACGGTACCGGCTGGAAGTTTTTCAAACGCGGCGTTGGTTGGCGCGAAAACCGTGAACGGGCCCTTGCCCGAAAGGGTTTTCACCAGATCGCCAGCTTTTACGGCTGCGACAAGCGTAGTGTGATCTTTCGAATTCACCGCGTTCTCGATGATATTTTTCGATGCATACATTGGCGCGCCGCCGACGGTTACAGACTTTTCAGCCAGGCTGGCGCCGACAAACGCTGTCGTCACGGCTGCTGCGGCCAGAATGGTTTTCAATGTTTTACGCATGGGGTTTCCTTGGTTGTTCGTATCCCCACATCGGAGGACACATGTTAAACACGCGAAGGGCGCACAAAGATTTCAGCTACACGCAAAGGTGTTAAACAAGTGATCGCAAGTGATACAGCACGTGGCGTATTCACCCGGCGGCTTCCCTTTGTGCGTGGGTGCAGCTATTTATAAATTAAACATGTCCTCGCGAACTGGCGAACCTGATGGTGACGATTCTCGATACGACCAAACCAGTCGTCCGGCATCCCGAAAAGGAGCGCCGCGCCGAAACACCTCTGCTTCGCAAGCCGGACTGGATTCGCGTGAAGGCGCCCGGGTCGCCGCTCTATAAGGAAACGCAGGCCATCGTGCGCGAGCACGGGCTGCACACTGTCTGCGAGGAAGCGGGCTGCCCCAATATCGGCGAGTGCTGGCAACAACGCCACGCAACGATGATGATCATGGGCGACACCTGCACTCGCGCCTGCGCGTTCTGCAATGTGAAAACCGGTATGCCGGGGCCGCTAGATGACGGCGAGCCGGGCAGGGTGGGAGACGCCGTCGCCAAGCTGGGTCTTGCACATGTCGTCATTACCAGCGTTGACCGGGACGATCTGGCGGATGGTGGCGCTGCGCATTTCGCGGCGGTCATCCGGGCCATTCAAACCGCATCGCCGGGCACAACCGTTGAAGTGTTGACGCCCGATTTTCTCCGCAAGCCGGATAGCGCGCTGGAAGCGGTGATCGCGGCGCGCCCGGACGTGTTCAACCACAATCTCGAAACAGTGCCATCGCTTTATCTCACGATCCGCCCCGGTGCGCGTTATTTTGCGTCGCTGCGGCTGTTGCAGCGCGCCAAGGAGCTTGATCCGCACGTATTTACCAAGTCCGGCATTATGGTCGGGCTAGGCGAGGAGCGCAACGAGGTGCTCCAACTCATGGACGACCTGCGCGCGGCGGATGTCGATTTCCTCACCATCGGCCAATATCTGCAGCCGACGCGCAAACATGCAGCCATCGACCGTTTCGTGACGCCGGACGAGTTCAAAGCTTATGAGCAGGTGGCTTACGCCAAGGGCTTTCTGATGGTCTCCGCGAGCCCGCTCACTCGCTCGAGCTATCACGCGGGCGATGATTTTGCCAAGCTCCGCGCCGCGCGTCAGGACGAGTGCAGCCATGGCTGATGAATTGATTTGGAGTTGTTCGGTATGCGAAAAAATCCATCGAGGGCTACCGGCGATAGCGTTTGAGGCTCCAGCGCACTATCACTCTATCTCCGTTGAAGAACGCGGTGAGCGAACCAAGCTCGACAAGGATTTCTGTGTTATCGACGACGAGGCGTTTTACGTGCGAAGCGTCTTAGTCATTCCAATATTAGGCCATGAAGAAACATTGGAATGGGGCGTTTGGTCGTCTCTAAGCGAGACAAATTTCAAGCGTTACCAATCCACTTTTTCTGACCACGATCAAGCAAAGCTCGGTCCGATGTTTAGTTGGTTTGGTTCCGGATTGCCGCTCTATGATGATACGATTGGTCTGCGCTGTAATGTAGTTGCGCAGAATGATCGCAAGCGCCCATTCATCGAGTTTGATCCTGAGCAAGATCACCAACTCGTGCTGGATCAGATGAGAGGCATCAGTCTTGAAAGAGCGTTAGAGTTTGCGGTCCTCGCACTTCACAAACATTGATTGTTACCTGATGCCATCCTTTTCCACCACGCGCCGGGTGCGCCATTCAGCCGAAGACATGTTTGCGCTGGTTGCGGATGTGGAGCGCTATCCGGAGTTCATGCC
>JBGSLP010000155.1:0-2230 GCA_041740655.1 Alphaproteobacteria bacterium | reverse complement strand
CGCAATGATAGCGCCCGTGCGCCAGAAGATGAGACGGCGTTTCAGGCGCCGCCTTTCGACGACAATGTCAGCGTCCAGCGTCATGGGAGCGATCTATCCAATCCAGAGGAAGGGGTCGGACGCGCCGTAGGCTCGCCCAGACCCCGCCCCGGCTTAATTTGAGGCCCGGTCGTCTTTTTCCTGCGCGCGGTTGAGCGCCGCGCCAAGGATGTCGCCGAGCGAGGCTCCGCTGTCGGTCGAGCCGTACTGTGCGACCGCCTCTTTTTCATCGGCGATTTCGAGCGCCTTGATGGACACGCCAATCTTGCGGCTGCCCTTGTCGATCTGCGTCACGGCTGCGTCGAACACATCGCCGACGGAGAACCGCTCCGGACGCTGTTCGCCGCGATCGCGCGACAGGTCTGCGCGGCGAACGAACGCCGTCATTTCCGTCCCGCTGATTTTCACCTCGACGCCGCCGTCGTTGATAGCGGTCACTTCGCAGGTTACGCGCGAACCCTTTTTGAGTGCGCTGGACGCGTTCTTGAACGGATCGGCAGTCAGTTGCTTGACGCCAAGGCTGATGCGCTCCTTCTCGGGATCGCTCTCAAGCACGACGGCCTTGACCGTATCGCCCTTGTTGTAAGCCTTGATCGCTTCTTCGCCCGGCGTCGACCAATCGAGGTCGGACAAATGCACCATACCGTCGATGCCGCCTTCGAGGCCGATGAACAGGCCGAACTCGGTGATGTTGCGGATCTGGCCTTCGATTTCCGCGCCTTTCGGGAAGCTTTCCGCGAACGAATGCCACGGATTTTCCTGCGTCTGCTTCAGGCCGAGCGAAATACGGCGCTTCACCGGATCGACCTCGAGCACCTGCACTTCGACTTCCTGGCTGGTGGAGACGATCTTGCCCGGATGGACGTTTTTCTTCACCCAGCTCATCTCTGAGACGTGGATGAGGCCTTCGACGCCCGCTTCAAGCTCCACAAACGCGCCGTAGTCGGCGATATTCGTGACCGAGCCTTTGAACTTGGCGTTGATCGGGTATTTCGCTTCGATGCCTTCCCATGGGTCGGACGCCAACTGCTTCATGCCCAGCGAAATGCGCTGAGAACCCGGATTGATGCGGATGATCTGCACCTTGATGGTGTCGCCCACATTGAGGATTTCGGATGGGTGGTTGACGCGGCGCCATGCCATGTCCGTCACATGCAACAGGCCGTCGATGCCGCCGAGGTCGATGAATGCGCCGTAATCGGTGATATTCTTCACAACGCCGTCGACGACCTGGCCCTCTTCGAGCTTGGCGACGATTTCAGAACGCTGCTCCGCACGTGTTTCCTCGAGCACGGAACGGCGCGAGACGACGATATTGCCGCGACGGCGATCCATTTTCAAAATCTGGAAAGGCTGCGGCACGTTCATAAGCGGGTTGATATCGCGGATCGGGCGGATATCGACCTGGCTGCCCGGCAGGAACGCCACGGCGCCGTCGAGATCGACCGTAAAGCCACCCTTGACCTTGTTGAAGATCACGCCTTCGACGCGCTCGTTCGCCTTGAATTTCTCTTCCAGACGGGTCCAGCTCTCTTCGCGCTTGGCCTTTTCGCGGGACAGCATCGCCTCGCCGAGCGCATTTTCGACGCGCTCGAGATAAACCTCAACTTCATCGCCGACGGCGATGGTCGCCTTCATGCCCGGCAGCGCAAATTCCTTCAGCGGAATGCGGCCCTCGGTCTTCAAACCCACGTCGATAACAGCGAGATCCTTTTCGATGGCGACGACCCGGCCCTTGACTACGGAGCCTTCCTCAATGCCATGAGTTTCAAAGGATTCCTCCAGTAGAGCCGCGAAGTCTTCGGATGTCGGATTCATCTCCCGTTTGCCCGACTCCATTGTTTGCGTCGCAATCATTCAAACTCCCTGTCCAACTTTGCTGGTCCGGTCTCGCAGAGACGACCAGGTTAAATTTAAAATGTTAAAGCCAACGCAGCCTTGCGTTTTTGAACGCAAGCCGCCCCGGCTCGACCCTTGCCTGTCCGCCTTGATGAAGGAACCGCCGTATGGCGCCGACTGAAAGCGGAAATCGAAAAGTAATACGCTGACCTTGAACGCGCTCATTTCTCGTGAGCGGCCCTCAGTCAGTCTGCGCTTGTTGACGATTTATATAGTCAATAGCAACGCTAAGTGCAGTCTCTATATCCAATTTTGTGGTGTCGAGCAAGTATGCGTCTGCGGCTTGTGTCAA
>JBGSLP010000154.1:0-4101 GCA_041740655.1 Alphaproteobacteria bacterium | reverse complement strand
AGCGCGGTGCGGACAAGGAGCCGGGGCAGGGCCGTGGCACCGACACCGCCGCAAACCGTCTCCGCGCGCGCATGGCCGAACTGGGCAAGCAGGTGCGTAAGGATGATGAGCGGGATCGTGACCGGACAAAGGCCAAAGAACGTGACCATGACCGTGACCGTGGAGGGCCAGGACGATGAGCGACACGCAGGACGATCTATTATTGGGGCTATTGACCGATATTGCCGAAGGGGTGGCGACGCTTGCTACGCGCGTTGACGCAATGGAAGCAAAGGCTGCGGCGCATCGCGCCCAGGTGAATGAGGCGCTTGCCACCATCGCCGAGATTGCCACGCGCACATACTACGCCAGCAAACCGTCGAGTTCTTTGCCTGACGACGTCGTTAACGCAGCCGTGATGAACCCCATAATTAAGCGGTGGCGGTCTGAGTGGATAATGACGTTCCGGCCTTCCGAATTTAAGATATTCAATAACCTAAACGCGCTCAGTACCAATGAGATCGAAGCACTTCTGAGAGACCACGCCGTCGTTGCGAAAACGGCCACAAACGCCGAGCGTGTTCGTCACGAGCGGAAACTGATGATGCTGAACGAAGAAATGGAAAAGCGGTTCAAGGCCCACGAGGAAAGTATGGATCGCGATACAAAGGGGCGGGTGCGATAACGTGAAAAACTATGGATGGCCCATTTTTCGCTATTTTACTTTCACTGCTTTCAAACCAATCGTTCTGGATGACGTAGGCCTTGCCAATCTCGAAGAATCCGTCTTGCTGCCGTTAGGTGGTGCCGGAAGTCCTACCTGCCTGCGGGCATAGCCCATCCGCCGACTGTCTTATTCAAAACATTCCTCAAACTACCTTTTTGTGATCCCCGACGGGTGATGACAGGCGCGGCATCACCCGGACGAACACAAGCTCCGCTAAAAGTTCGACGAGCGTCTGAGTGACGATGATTGCGGGCAGCAATGGCACTGCGCCGGGGACCGCGAGCGCGAGCGGTAGCACCACAAGTGAATTCCGCGTTCCCGCGCTGAAGGCCACCGCGCGTCCGGCGGGATCGTCAAGCTTGGCCAGCCGTGCAACGATCCACCCTGCCAACGGCGCGAGAATGGCGAATGCGACATAGACCGGCAAGATGCGAAGCGCAGTCTCCCGCGCGGGTCCGAGCTGGGGCAGGACCGCTGCGACAACTATGAACAACACCAGCGCTGTCGCTGGAACCGGAAGCAGACCGAGCAGGGAGGTCGCACGTTCACCCACGCGGCTGCGTGCAGCCCAGAACTGGAATGCGGCCGCTAGAGCGAGCGGGATCGCGATCAGCCACACGAACGCATGGATGAACGGCCCGGCCTGCACCAGCCGCGCGGCCTCGTCTCCCAAGAAGATGTTCAGATAGACCGGCAGCAGCAGCATCTGGATTATCAGCAGCGCTGGCGTCGCGGCCAGTAGCAGCCGTGCATCGGCACGTCCGAGATGCGAGAAAGTCACCACATAGTCTATGCATGGCGTGAGCAAAACCAGCAGTACGCCAAGCCGGATCATCGGATCGGCGGGGACGAACTCGATCAGAACTGCAACGAGCAGCGGCACGACGACAAAGTTCACCGTCAGTAGCACTGCGAGAAAGCGGACTTCTTTCATCGCCTGTCCGAGCGCTGCGAGCGGCACTTGCAGGAAGGTAACAAACAACATCAGCGCCAGCGCAGGATTGATGGCCGGCTCGAATGCCGTTGTCCCGGGAATTGTAAGCGCGGCCACGAACCCCAGCAGCACGGCCACGAAATAGACCGTAATCTGCCGGGTTTCCAGCGCTTCACGAAGCTGGTCGTGAGTCATGCCTGTCGCTCGATTGCCGCCGCTGTACGGCGGTTATAAGCGAAGCCGATGACGAGCAGTGCCGCCACAAGAATCTGCGCGATCAGGCCTTCACGGGTCGGATATAGCCCGAGCAGTTCGATGCGAGGAAAGCCTGATAGCGGATCTATCGGCAGATAACCTGCTTCCTGCAAGGCTGACACACCCTTGCCGATCAGGACCACCGCCAGCACGGCGATCAGCGCCGAGCTGTACGCAAAGAACTTTCCAATGGGCAACGTGCGGCTGAACCGCATCATCATCCACGCGACGAGCGTCAACACAACAATGGCAGCGCCTGCGCCTGCGAAAACCGCCCCGCCATTACCCTGACTCCAGATCGCCGCATAGAACAGGATGGTCTCGAACACCTCGCGATAGACGACGATGAAAGCAAGGCCGAACAGGAACCAAGCGGATCGCTTGGTCAGCGCATGGCTGAGCTTGTCACGGATATAACGCTGCCAAGCCTCCGCGTTGCTTTTGCCATGCATCCATATCCCGACCCACAGCAGCACTAGCGCGGCGAACAGCGAGCCGAAGCCTTCGGTCAGTTCCCGGCTCGCGCCGCTAATGGTGATGAGCCAGGTCGCCGCTGCCCATGTCGCGCCGCCAGCGACGAGTGCCGCGATCCAGCCGCCATGCACATAGGGAAGCACATCTTTGCGGTCGGCCTTTTTCAGGAAAGTTATCATGGCGATGACAATGAGGATGGCCTCAAGGCCTTCGCGAACCAAGATCGTAAAGGCGGCAAGGAAACTGGAGGTCGCCGACGCTTCGCTCGGTGCGAGCGCGGTCTCGGCTTCGGCGAACAGGCCATCCAGCGCCGCAATCTGCGCGCGGACGGTTTCGACGGGTGCGCCACGGGCGATCCCTGCGCGCAGGTTTGCCATCGCGCCTTCGATGCGGATCATCAGGGCATTGTCGCGCGAAGCGAGAACGGGTTCCACCGGCTCGAATCCATCGAGATAGGCGGACAGGGCAAGATCGGTAGCAGCCTTGCGATCCTGCCGCTGATAGGCGGCGAGAGCCTGATCGAGACGACTACGCGCCAACGCCAGCGAGCCGTTCGTTTGTTCGGCGGTCGCAGCTTCGGGATGACGGCGCAGATACGCGACGAGCAGCTTGGCCTTGTCGTCGCCGATCGCTTCTGCAAGCGTAGCTGGTGTCATGCCGACCAGTTTTTCAAGATCGAAGCCCGACCGCAGCGTACTATCCGCCTTCCACAGACGTTCGCCCTCGGCGGCGTCGCTTGCCGGATAGGCTAGCGAGCCGCTGTAGAAGGCCAGCGCCCAACGATCCTGTGGCGGAAGGCTAGCGAAGCTCGCCATGCTGGTGCCGTCGAGACCTTGTTCGATCACCTGATAAAGCGCGAAGATGCTACGTTCACGGGCGCGTGCCTCGTCTGCGAAAGCAATAGGCGGCGGGTCCATGTCAACTGCTATTGGCCCTTTTCCGTCTCCATTCATGCCGTGGCAACTCGCGCAATTCTGAGCATATAATGTGCGTCCACGCGCAAAATCGGGTGCAGTGCTAGGTGCGAGTGGTACAGGATAGGCGCTGATCAGGTCAGCGGCGAGCGCGCGGGCCACAGTCGCGATGCGCTCCGGCTGGTTTTTGTCAGCGATGATCCGCTCAAGTGCCGCCGCTTGCCGTTGCAGGTCTGCCTTGGCAGCCGAAGATGGAAGACCAGATATCCGCTCGCGTGCGGAGGCTGAAAATTCGACCATCTCGTCATATTCGGTCTGGTTCACGATTTTGCCGTCCGCGACCGCTTCGCGGTAATCGACCGCGATATAATCTAGCAGCCGCCACGCGGTTTGCGCCGACGCAGTAACGGCACGGGCGGTAGAGGAAGAGAAAATGGCAGCAAGAAGCAAAAGAGCGAATGATGCGCGACGAACAATCATGAGTAACTGCATTCCTTGTTGCGAGTGATTCTCACTGTTATCCGCCATGTCGCCAAAGATCGAGTTTTATTGCACCATGAGCCATTGATCGCCTGCCAACATGGAAGACATTGCTCTCCCGGTGCGAGTCCCGTGAAACCATCCACAAGGGGCGCGCAGGCTCTCCGGGACTTGCATGACCAATCCCGCCATACCGCTTCTTTGGGCCCCTCAGCGCCGAATTCGGGGTCAAATGGCCATCGCAGATTAGCACATTGATTAGCACACTAGCGCAGTAACGTAGCATAAAACGGATTTATATCAGTAGTTTATAGTATTTTTTACCTAACTCAAAATCC
>JBGSLP010000153.1:0-11648 GCA_041740655.1 Alphaproteobacteria bacterium | reverse complement strand
CGAACTTTTCCGCCCCGCGCGCGACGAACTGCCGGTCGCGCACGGCTGCAGTGTTGATCGAGACTTTATCCGCGCCGGCCTGCAGAAGCGCGCGAATGTCAGCAACCGTCCGCACGCCTCCGCCGACGGTGAGGGGCATGAAACATCGCTCGGCGGTGCGCTGCACGACGTCGAAAATGATGGCGCGGGCTTCATGGCTGGCGGTGATGTCGAGAAAGCAGAGTTCGTCGGCGCCCGCGGCATCATAGGCGGCAGCCGCCTCCACAGGATCGCCCGCATCGCGCAAATCGACGAAGTTCACCCCCTTGACGACGCGCCCGTCCTTCACGTCAAGGCACGGAATGATGCGGGTTTTAAGCATCCGCCGCGTCAACTTCGAGAGGCGAGGGGATGCCGCGATAGATTTCGGCCATAGGCATCTCAAGGCTTAGTTGCGGTACGGTTATAATCGCCTCACGGCCTTGAATTTTCATCGGCAGTTCTGGGAACGCACCGTTTTGTTCGCGCGCGAACAGCCAAGCAATGGGCTCATCCTGGCTGCAAATAAGGTAAGCCTGCAAGCTAGGCAGCGCGGTGTACTCCGGCATTTTTTCGACAAAATCCGTGGCGACGGAGGATGGCGAGAGCACCTCGACGAGCAACACTGGAGTGGTTGACGCGCGTTGTTTCTTATGTGGATTGACCGGCTCGACCAGAATATCTGGGTACCGAACACTGCGCCTGATTTTCACGCCAAAATCCGCAGTTGTTACTGAATATGCATTTCTGTCTAAACTGGCGCCCAACAAAATTATTAAGTTTGTGCAAATCTCGGCATGACCACGCGTTACGTTATTCATCATCTTGACGACTTTTCCCCTCGCCAATTCTACTTTGACTCCTTCAAGCTCGCGTTCATGCGCGGCAGCCCAGGCGAGGAATTCGTCGGGCGTCATTTCGCTGTCGGGCGCGGCGTCCGGATTTCGCTGGTCGAAAGAGCGGTCAAGCGCGGTCATGTCATATCCTCCAGACAAAAATCATAACATATAAATAGGTGCCCACCAATTCTCGGAAAAGGTAGCCAGTCACGGCATAATTTCATTCTCGTTGTTAAGGGCTTGTTGATAAACTTGAAAATCGAAATCAGAAAAACAACAAAAGATAACTTCCTCTATTGAGGGCGTCTTAGTAATTTCCTCTTGTACAGAACTGAGAGCGATCCGGACCGCAATTTCAATCGGGAAGCGATAAATGCCCGTGCTAATACTCGGAAAAGCAATCGAGCGGAGATTATGCCGTCCAGCAAGGTAAACGCACTTTTTGTAACAAAATGCCAACTGCTGTGGTTCGTGATAATTCCCGCCGCGCCAGACCGGCCCTACAGTGTGAATGATGAACTTCGCAGGTAACCGATAAGCTTTGGTTATTTTCGCATCGCCAACTTTGCATCCGCCGAGCAATCGGCACTCATGCACTAAATCCGGCCCCGCCGCGCGGTGAATCGCTCCGTCTACACCGCTGCCGCCAAGCAAACTCGTATTCGCTGCATTGACGATAGCGTCAACAGCCAGTTCTGTTATGTCGCCTTTTATGGCTAGCATCCGGGCCATGAAAAACATTCAATATTGGAGGAAACACTTTGTCTCAGACAACCGTGTTTTCCATGAGTTTGATCGCCTCCGCCGCATCGATGCGGCCATCGTAGAGCGCGCGACCGGCGATGGCGCCCGCGATGACGCTGAACTCCGGGCTGGCCAGACGGCGGATGTCGTCCATCCCGGACAGGCCGCCGGACGCGATGACGGGGATGCTAACGCTTCGCGCCAAGGTTGCAGTCGCCTCCAGGTTGAGGCCTTCGAGCATGCCGTCGCGGGCGATGTCGGTGTAGATGATCGCGGCGACGCCTGCATCCTCGAATCGGCGGGCGAGGTCCAGCGCCGTCATTTCGCTCGCCTCGGCCCAGCCCTGAACGGCGACCCGTCCATCGCGCGCGTCGATGCCAACGACGATGCGCCCGGGATATTCCGCGCACGCATCCCGAACTATCCCCGGGTTATGCACAGCCGCCGTGCCTAAAATGACACGCGCGATCCCCTTTCCAAGCCACATGCCGATGGTTGCTAGGTCGCGTATTCCGCCGCCTAACTGCATGGGAATGCTTATGTTAGACAGAATTGCATCCACTGCGGCCCCATTTACCGGCTTGCCTTCGAACGCGCCGTTCAGGTCGACAACGTGCAAATACTGGAAGCCCTGACGTTGAAATTCAACGGCTTGTGAGGCAGGGTCGTCGCTGAAAATCGTCGCTGCCGCCATGTCGCCGCGTTTGAGGCGCACACACTGGCCGTCCTTCAGGTCGATGGCTGGATATATGATCATGCGATGCTGCCAAGGTTGTGTGACATAAGAGACGCTGGACTGTGACTGTACTTTGTATTTAAATGAGACAGCTTCAGGTTGTGTCGCGTTAGAAGCAGTGCCCTAATTTCATGTTCAAGGTGCTTCCATGCGGCGTTACATCATAACCTGTGATTTCCATCCGACGCATCATAACTACGTTGCTATCGCGCGTGAAATCAAGTTGCTCGATCCGGCGTGTGAGCAACCCCATCGCGGCGCATGGCTCGTGTCGACGCCACTCTCCGCGCAGGCAATCCGCTCGGTGCTTCTCTCGCATGTCGATTTCCGGGATCGGTTCTTCGTGTGCGAGGCGGGCGAGGATCATGCTCGGTTCAACGCGCTGCAGCGGACAGGCGCACGTAACGTGATCAATTTCGAGCCTCGCAAACGCAGCTCGATGCTGTCCAGCGTCCTGCAGGACAACAAGCGCGGCTCGCGGATGCTCAAGGCCGCCACCGCAGGAAATTCTCGATAAGCCTCAAGCCGAGGCGCTGGCTCTTTTCCGGGTGAAACTGGACGCCAGCGATGTTGCCCCGCCCGACGATCGCCGTGACGGGGCCACCATAATCCGTCGTCGCGACCAGATCGTGCGCGTTCTCCAGCGCGAAGTGGTAGGAGTGCACGAAATAAGCGTGCAGCCCGTTTGCACCGGTCTCGATACCGGCAAGCAGAGGATGCGGGCGCAGCGCATGCAGCGTATTCCACCCCATATGCGGAATTTTGAGCGGTTCCCCCTCGACCGCTTCCGGCTCGATCAGTCGAACCACGCCGTCGATCCAGCCGAGCCCCGGCGATGCGCCGTGCTCAAGCCCCTCTCGCGCCAGCAACTGCATCCCGACGCAGATGCCTAGGAACGGCTTGGCGCTTTTCCGCACCGCATCGTCGAGAGCGTCCATCATGCCGTCGACCGCGCTTAACCCGGCAAAGCAATCGGCGAAAGCGCCCACACCGGGCAGTACGATGCGATCAGCGGCGCGCACGACATCGGGATCATCGGTGAGACGAATTTCCGCGCCGACGCCGCCCTGCATCGACGCCCGCTCAAACGCCTTCACCGCCGAGTGCAGGTTGCCGGAGCCGTAATCGATGATCGCGACCGTCATGTCAGGGTCGATCCGGCGCGAGAAAGCCTATGACAGGCTGCTCCGAGCGCTCCATCTGTGGCGATGCTGCGGCCTGCGAGCGCGCGGCGGGACCACCGGTTAACGGCGCCCAGTTCTGGAAAAACCGCTGCTCGCACTCCTCCATATCGCGTCCGGAAACCACGCCCACCATCTCGTAACCGCGCCGTTCGAGCTTCCAGCGCTGCAGGTTATACAACTCGAAGCCAATGATCAGGTTGAGCGCGGTAAAGGCCCACGACACCATATCCATTGATCCGCCTAACCCCATAATCAACGCGCCGACGGCAACCGCCCCGCCTAGCATCACGAGAAATTCCAGCCACAGGCCTTGCACCAGCAACCACGTCAAGCCAAACAGAAGGCCGAGCCACGACACGCCCTCCTTGATGAAAACCATGTTGACGGCGCGCTTCTGCAACGCGGAAGCGTGCGGCATCGGCTCATGAACTGTATACGTAACCATTATACAACCTTTGCGACGCGCCTTACGGCCGTCAAAGCACGCCTTTTGTCGACGGAATGCGACCCGGCGCCCGTGCATCCAACTCAACAGCCGAACGAAGCGCCCGCGCCAATCCCTTGAAGCAGCTTTCCGCGATATGGTGCGCGTTATCGCCGTACAGGCTTTCGACATGCAGCGTCACGCCCGCATTCATGGCGAACGCCTGAAACCATTCGCGGAAAAGCTCGGTGTCCATGCCGCCCACTTTCTCGGTGGGGAAAATCACTTTCCAGATGAGAAATGGCCGCCCGGACACGTCGATTGCGACACGGCTCAACGCCTCGTCCATCGGCAGATAGCTGTGCGCATACCGCGCGATGCCGACTTTATCGCCCAGCGCTTTCTGGATCGCCTGCCCCAGCGCAATGCCGCAATCCTCGACCGTGTGATGCTGATCGATGTGCAGATCGCCCTCGGCCTTCAGCCTGATGTCGATCAGCGAATGGCGGGAGAGTTGCTCCAGCATGTGGTCGAAAAATCCGACTCCAGTGCTGATGTCGAACGCGCCCGAGCCGTCGAGATTGATCTCCACGGCGACGCTGGTCTCGTTTGTTTTGCGTTCTATGGCGGCTTTGCGCATGCGGTCTTGCTATTCTCTGAAAGTGGAGTTAGCGCAAGACTTGATTTCGCCTTTGCCTTCTCCGATATGCGGCTCACATTGGACGCCTAAACATGACAAATCAAGATACTGCGTTTCCGAACTGGCATGGCACGACAATCGTGACCGTCCGCAAAGGCGGTCGCGTAGTCGTTGCGGGCGATGGCCAGGTCTCGTTCGGCCCCACCGTTCTGAAGGCGAACGCCAAGAAGGTACGCACCATCGGAAAAGGCAACGTGCTCGCCGGATTTGCCGGAGCCACCGCCGACGCTTTCACGCTGTTCGAGAGGCTGGAGGCCAAACTCGACATGTACCCCGAGCAACTGGTGCGGGCGTGCGTCGATCTGGCGAAGGACTGGCGCACGGACAGGTATTTGCGCCGCCTTGAAGCGATGATGATCGTCGCCGACAAGAACAACACACTCGTGCTGACCGGCACCGGCGACGTGCTTGAGCCGGAGCGTGGCCTGACCGCCATCGGCTCCGGGGGCAACTTCGCGCTCGCCGCCGCCCGGGCGCTTTACGACACGGATATGGACGCCGAAGCCATCGCCCGCAAAGCCATGGCCATCGCCGCCGAAATCTGCATCTACACCAACGATCAAATTCTTGTCGAAAGCCTCTGAGCCATGGTGCGCGAGGACACGCTTCAAGCCGCCATCGACAAAGGGATTTTGACGCCGGAGCAAGCGAAAGCTCTTGCCGACATTTCCCCCTCACCGCAGTCCGAAGCTCAGGATGATGAGAAACTGCGTTTTATCACCGGCTTCGGGGATATTTTCGTCACGATCGGAATCGTGCTTTTCATCGGCGCGGCTGGCTACTTCCTGCAGCAATTCCTCGGGGAAACCGGCCTGACGACATTGGCGATCGCAGGCGTCACCTGGGCGCTGGCGGAATATTTCACGAAGGTGCGGCGCATGTCTTTGCCAAGCATTGCGCTGCTGGTGATCTTCGCGTCGTCCAGTTTCCTCGCCATCGCCGCCCTGTTAGGCGTTTTCGATATGACGAACGCCATCGGGCAGATTGAGGGGTCGCGGTTCATGGACCGGTCGGCGCTGACCCAATTCTCTCTCGCCGCGTTTCTGACAGCGGTGATGACGGCAATATACTACTGGCGCTTTCGCGTTCCAATTACCGTCGCGGCCGGCGCCTTGGCGCTGGTGGTGATGGCGCAAACCCTGATCTTCTACCTCGCCCCGAACTTTGCGGCGAGTTCGTACAATCTGATCCAGCTTCTATCGGGCCTCGCCGTGTTCGCCCTCGCCATGGCTTTCGATTTTTCGGACCCGCAGAGAGTGACGCGACGCACGGATATCGCCTTCTGGCTGCATTTGCTTGCGGCGCCCTGGATAGTCGGCTCGATCATCCGAAACGTACTGACTGGAGACGCCAGTGTCGCGACAGACCCAAATACGGCGATAACCATTCTCGCGGTCTTTCTGGCTCTCGGGCTGGTCGCGGTGATCATCGATCGCCGGGCCTTGCTTGTCTCCGGCCTCGCCTATGCGGGTTTTGCCTTCGGATCTCTCATCCGCGAGGCGTTTTCGGCGGGCGACGTTTTCGCCGCGACATTGTTCGCGCTCGGCGCATTCATTCTCGTCCTGAGCGCAGGGTGGCGCCCGCTACGCCGTATCATCTTATCCGTCATGCCGTCAGCATTTGCCCGGCGTCTTCACAATCCTAACGCCCTTGGTTCCACATGAGCAATTTTTCCCCCCGCGAAATCGTCTCCGAACTCGACCGCTATATCATTGGCCAGAACGACGCCAAGCGCGCCGTCGCCATAGCCCTGCGCAACCGCTGGCGCCGTCAGCAGCTTGAGGGCGAGATGCGTGAGGAGGTGCTGCCCAAAAACATCCTCATGATCGGGCCAACCGGCGTCGGCAAGACGGAGATTTCGCGCCGCCTCGCCAAGCTCGCCAATGCGCCGTTTCTCAAAGTCGAGGCAACGAAGTTCACCGAGGTCGGTTATGTCGGCCGCGACGTGGATCAGATCATCCGCGATCTGCTCGAAGTCGGCATCGGGCTGGTCAAGGCTGTCAAGCGCGCCGAGGTCAAAGCCAAGGCGGAGTCGCTCGCGGAGGAGCGGGTGCTGACGGCGCTTGTCGGCCCGAACGCCTCACCAGCGACGCGCGAGACCTTCCGCAAGCGCTTGCGTGGCGGCGAACTCAACGACAAGGAAATCGAAATTCAAGTCGCCGACACCGGCTCGGGCATGCCCGCGTTTGAAATTCCCGGCATGCCGGGCGCAAGCGTCGGCATGATCAATTTGAACGACATGCTCGGCAAGGCGCTGGGCGGGCGGACGAAAACGCGGCGTATCAGCGTGCTGGAATCCTATGACGTGCTGGTCGCCGAGGAGTCCGACAAGCTGCTGGACAACGATCAGGTCATTCAGGAGGCGATCAAGAGCGTCGAGAATGACGGCATCGTTTTCCTCGACGAGATCGACAAGATCAGCGCGCGCTCCGAGCGCACCGGCGCGGACGTCAGCCGCGAGGGCGTGCAGCGCGACCTGCTGCCGCTGATCGAGGGCACGACCGTCGGCACCAAATACGGGCCTGTGAAAACCGACCACATCCTGTTCATCGCATCCGGCGCCTTTCACATGTCGAAGCCGTCCGATCTCCTGCCGGAGTTGCAGGGCCGGCTGCCGATCCGCGTGGAATTGCGCGCGCTCACCGCCGACGATTTCAAGCGCATCCTGCGGGAGCCGAAAACCAGCCTCATCAAGCAGTATATCGCGCTGATGGCGACGGAGGGCGTTACGCTCGAATTCACGGACGGCGCCATCGACGCGATTGCCGATACGGCGGCGGAGGTCAACTCCAACGTCGAAAACATCGGCGCGCGGCGACTGTCGACCATCATGGAGCGGATACTCGACGAAATCAGCTTCGAGGCGGCGGACAAGGCCAACGAGCGCGTGGTGATCGACGAGAAATACGTGCGCGACCACATTGGCGACCTGGCGAAAAACGCCGATCTGTCGAAGTTTATTCTCTAAATAAACGCCTCGCCAACATCATGGCCTTAAAAGCTTGACAGCATTGTGCGGTCAGGTTTACCGGGTGGCTTGCGGTTTTAGCGCTGGCGGGTCGCCGGGCTGAAGCCGCCGAAATACGTCAATCATAAGCAACGAATAGCGTCTGGTTCGATCTGCGGCTCAAGGGCTATCCCGGGAGGTTTTGCGATGATAACGACGTATGCGCGCCGAAACGGCGCTCTCGCGGCAATTCCTTTCGAGCCCGGACAGACCTTGCCAGACGACGTGATCTGGATCGACCTGCTGACGCCGAACGCCGCTGAGGCGCACGCGGTCGAAGAAGCTTTGCACCTTGCGCTGCCCACCCGCGAGGAAATGAGCGAAATCGAACTCTCCAACCGGCTCTACATGGAGAACGGCGCCTCGTACCTCACGGCCACGCTGCTCACCCGCGCCGATACGGAAACTCCGGAAAGCGAGCCGGTGACGTTCGTGCTCGTTGGCCATCGCCTCGTGACGATACGACACGCCGACCCACTGCCCATCATCGCATTCACTGCGCAGGTCCAGCGTCATGCGCCGCACTGCACGAGCGGCGAGGCGATCCTTGCGGAACTGCTCGACGCGGTGACCGATCGGCTGGCGGATATTCTGGAAAAGGTGCAGCACGACACCAATGAAATCACCCGAGTGATTTTCGCGCGCGACGCCGGCAAGGTCGATTTTGAGGACGTGCTGCGCAAGATCGGCCTCGCGCAGTCGCGCACCTCACGCGCTCGCGAAAGCCTCGTCAGCATCGGACGGCTGCTGTCGTTTCAGACGCGCCCCGGCGATGCGAAGCCGAACAAGGTCATGATCCGGTCGTTCAAAACCCTCTCGCGAGACGTGATGTCACTGTCCGATCACGCGACGTTCCTGACGACCAACATCAACTTCCTGCTCGACGCGACGCTCGGCAAAATCAATATCGAGCAGACGGGGATCATCAAGATTTTCTCGGTGGCCGCGACCGTTTTCCTGCCGCCCACGCTCATCGCCAGCATTTACGGGATGAACTTCCAGCACATGCCGGAGCTAGGGTGGAAAGTGGGCTACCCAGTCTCCATCGGCCTGATGATCCTCTCCGCCGCCCTTCCCCTGTACTATTTCAAACGCAAGGGATGGCTGTGAGCGAGGGAGGCCAGGCATGAGCGACTGGGTTAAACCGGCGGCGATACTGGGCGCCGTTTTCCTGCTGATTGTTCTGAACGTGCTGGAGTTTCGCGGTAAACGCCGCCGCGACATGGAGGAAGGTCTGTTGGGCAAAGCCAGTTCACCCGAGGGCGATCTGGCCAGAAAGCAGTATCAGATCGTGCAGAATATCGAGCAATTGCTGCATATCATCAACACGATGCTGTTCGCCATCCTGGTCGCGCTGCTCTTGAATTGATTGGACGCAAGGGTTCCAGCATCTAAAGTTAAGGCAAATGCACCGCATCCAAAGACTGCGAGGCCTAAACTGACCATCGCTCATGATATTCATGCACCGACCGCCGCCCCAACGGCTCTGGCGTCTTGGCGCGGCGCGCTTGTTCTTGCGACCGCTGCGGGCGTAGCGGCTGGTCTGACGCTCCCGGAATTCATCGCGATCGATACCACGTCCGCGCGCGCGCTGGATGCCGAACTCATCACGCTTCTGCGTTTCACGGCGGCGACGAAGGCTATGATTGCGGTGGCGGCAATCGCGCTGGTCGGCTGGCGATTTGGGTATGCGGCAGCGCCCCGCATCGCACTCGCCTATTGCATCGCAGCGGGGCTCATGGTGGCGGCTCCCGGCTTTATCTGGAATACGACGACGGTCGCGGAAGGGGCGGGCCTCTTTCACATCGGCATCGCGGTCTTTCTTGGGGCCTGCTGGCTTGATCGCGGCAACACGCAAGCTCTCGTGAACGCTCGCGTAAGCCGCGCACGATCGACCCGCTGATGAAGGTCATCGTTTTTGGCTCGACGGGCGGAACGGGCCGCGCCGTAATCGCCAAGTTGCTCGCCGACGGCCACGACGTGACCGCGTTTGCGCGCAACCCCGCCAAACTCGAAGCGGCGCCACGCCTCAGCGTTGTTCAAGGCGACGCCATGAACGCCGATGACGTGGCCCGAGCCACGCCCGGCCACGATGCGGTCGTCGTCAGCCTCGGCAATTCGCAGAATCCGTTTGCGACGCTCCTTGGCGCACGCCGCACGACGCCGCGCACCATCTGCGAGGACGGCACGCGCAACATCATCGCCGCCATCAAAGGCGCAAAGCCCATCCCGCTTATCGTCGTCACCGCATTCGGCGTCGGCGATACCCGCGACAAACTCCCGTTCATGATCAAGCTGTTTTACCGCGTGCTGTTGCGCGAGCACATGGCCGACAAGGAACGGCAGGAGCCGCTGGTGAAGGCATCTAGGCTGGACTGGGTTCTGGTGCAGCCGGTCGCGTTGACCGATAAACCGGCTGTGGGCAAATGGTTTGCGAACGTCGCTGGCGAAGTGCGCGGGCAGGAAATCACGCGCGGCGATCTCGCGTCGTTTATCGTCGGCGAACTCGTAAGCCGGGAGCACACGGGGAAAACCGTGGCATTGTCCGGCTAACGCTCCGTGCGCTCGCCGTCCTTAGGCTCCAGACCGTATGGTTTGACCAGCGCCCAGATGTGCGCCGGGATCATGCTGCGCATACGGGCCGCGCGCTGCTGGCGCAAATGCAGCACCGTTTCGACCGCTTTCATTTCCACGCGGGCGCGAGCGAATTCGAGGCCGCGCGGGCCAACCTTCGGCATCAGCCAGCCGACAATAGGGCGCACCCAGTTCGGCATGCCGCGCAATGGCAGCCCGCCCGCCGCGCGCTCGACATTTTTTAGGAAACCCGCAACCGGCCCCTGCCGCTTGCCAGCGCTGCCCGGCTCGGAAAGCTGCACTTCATCGCCAAGAAGTTCCAGCAACTCCTCGCCGCGCTCGTTGCGCACGAGCAGCCACTGCTCGCCCTGCCCTGCCATGTAGCCAACCGTGATGTCGGCCAGCACGTTGGTGTAGTCGACGCAGGTGCGACAGGTGAGCGGGAAGAAGTCGCCCGGCAGCTTTGAGATCGGCAGCAACAGGAAGGGGATTTCCTTCACGCGCCCGTCCGCGAAGCGCAACTCGACATAATAATCGGCGCGAAATTCGAGATAGGTGATCGTGTCCGGATCGTCCGAGAGCAGCGCCAGAAATTTGTGGAAGTTTTCCGTGGTCGTATTGTCCGAGCACGGCGTGCCGATCACGTAGAGCCGCTCGAAACCGAGTTCCTGCTCTATCGCGCGCAACGCATAGACCTGACACGGGATGCCGATGATCGCGAGCCGCTTGTACCCCTTCGCCCGCGCCGGTTCGAGCAGCGCCAGCAACGGCGCGTAACCCATGCGCATGCCGCGCACCTGGGCCATGCCCTCGGCACGGGTGACGATGACGGGCACCGGCTTCCACTTGTCCTCTGGGTCCGGCGCCATGGTCAGCACCGCATCGACCGCACCGCTGACCAGCAGCTTCTCGCCGATCCGCGTGGTGATGCCCGTCCATTGCGCGCCTGGTATCGGCACCTTCAAGGATGCCCGATACAGCGCCTTGTAGGGCCCGAAAAACGCCTCGTCGGGCCGGGCTATCGGATCCCGCACCCGGCCGTGCACCCGCTGCTCCATGGCCGGATAGTCGGGCTTGATGAACTGGCAGGCATTGCCGCAATCCTGCGGGGTCGCGGTGCGCGACACCCCGCAATCGGTGCACAGGCCGCGCTCGGCGGCGGGGCGAAGCGGCGGCGCCCAAAGGGCGGGTTGGTCATCACGGGACATTGCACGTTGGTAACCGGTCGCGAGCGCAGCGCCAAGCGCCGCTACATCTTCAGCGGCGCCTGATAGCCCGTCATCTCGAGGAACCCGCGCCCGCCCGACACCGTCACAGCGCCTTCCCAATACACGGGCCCGCCGCCGCGCCGGCTGTCGAGCTCCTGGTCGTCGAACAGCGGGGTGACGGTGATGCTGCGCCACTGGTTGCCGACACGATACT
>JBGSLP010000152.1:0-1683 GCA_041740655.1 Alphaproteobacteria bacterium | reverse complement strand
GAGCATCCGCTGTTGATCGCCGTCGATCAGGAGGGCGGAGATGTCCAGCGCCTCGCCTCAGCGAAGGGTTTTCAGCAATATCCATCCGCCGCCGATCTTGGCGCCGCCAACGACCCGTTGAAAGCGAACGAGGTTTACACGCGGCTCGCCAACGAACTTCGCAAGACCGGCTTCAATCTCAATTTTGGCCCGGTCGCGGATCTCAATCGAAATGCGGCCAGCGCGATCATCGCAGGCAAGAAGCGCAGCTATGGCCACGATCCGCGCCACGTAATGGCGTTCGCCAAGGCGTTTGCCGTCGCCCACCGCGATGCCGGAGTTCTGACCGCGCTAAAGCATTTTCCGGGGCATGGCGCGACCGCCGGGGACACGCATGACGGCCCCGTCGACATCTCAGGGGTGTGGAGTGAGGATGAGATCGAACCCTATCGCGCTCTCGCTGACAACAAATTCGTCGACATGGTCATGGTCGGGCATCTGAGCCACCCGAAATTTTCAGGACCAAACGGCGCGCCCGCATCCCTATCGCGGGAAGCCGTTCAGATGATGCTGCGCGGCACGCTTGGCTATGAAGGCGTGACGATCACGGACGATCTGGAAATGAACGCCGTTTCAACCCGTTACAACCTGGAGGAAACGCTGCTTCTTGCGATAGAGGCTGGCAACGATCTCCTTCTACTGACGAACAAGAAAGCCTACGATCCGCAAATCCCGGAGCGCGCCATCCAGTTGATACGCAAGGCGGTTGAATCGGGTCGCATACCGCGCGAGCGCATCAGAACGTCGTATGAGCGCATCTTGCAACTGAAGCGCACGCTCACCCGGATGCAGAAGAATACTCAGGCGCTGAACGGCGCAGCTAAGATCGCGAACTGATCGGCGCGCGCCGTTAGCCGCACTGCGCGATTAAATGCCCTGGAAAAGCTTGCCGCGCTTGTCGAGGCGCTGCAGAACGCCGGGAAGCAGCTCCGGCATATCCTCTGAAATCATGCCCGGGCCGAAAGCGTGCGCGACCTCGTTATGGGTCCACACCGCCGCCGCCGCCGCATCGAACGCTGGCATATCCTGCGCGAGCAACCCCGCGACGAGACCCGATAGAATATCGCCGGAGCCAGCCGTCGCCAGCCATGGCACGCCGTTTTCGCTGATCGCGGACAAGCCGTCCGGCGTCACGATCGCGGTGTCCGGGCCTTTGAGAATGATCACCGCACCCGAAAGGTCCGCCGCCGCGAGCGCTCTTTCCAGCTTTGACCCAGACGGATCGATTTCGGGGAACAGCCGCTTGAATTCGCCCTCGTGCGGCGTCAGCACCACCGGCGACGGGCGGCCCCTGATTTGCGCAAATAGCTCCTCGGGGTTTTCCTCGAACGAAGTAAGACCTTCGGCGTCAATGACGACGGCCGCGTCCATCGCCAGCGCGCTCGTTGCCAGATCGCGGGTATCCTGGCTTATGCCTGCGCCCGGCCCCATCAAGACTGAGTTGACGCGGCGGCTGGTCAGAATGTCGCCGAGCAGGGATGGGTTGTCATAGGCAGCGACCATGATTGCGGTGAGTTGCGCGGCGTTGATATAGAAAGCCGCCTTCGACGTGGCGACCGTGACCAGCCCGGCGCCCACACGCAACGCGGCGCGGGCCGCCAGCCTCGCGGGTAGCGCAATCAGCCTTCGCTGGAAGCTTCGCTG
>JBGSLP010000151.1:0-25831 GCA_041740655.1 Alphaproteobacteria bacterium | reverse complement strand
GCCGAGCCGCCCGATGAACCGCCGGGCGCAAGCTTCGCCGTATCGCCTTTGCGCCGCCAGGGGCTGACGCAGGGGCCATAATAGCTCGTCTCGTTGGACGACCCCATGGCGAATTCGTCCATGTTGAGCTTGCCGAGCATGACGGCGCCGACGTTCCATAGATTTTGCGTGACGCTGGATTCGTAAGCGGGGACGAAGCCGTCGAGAATGTGCGAACACGCCGTCGTCCGAACGCCCTTCGTTGCGAATAAATCCTTGATGCCGAGCGGAATTCCCTCCAGCGCCCGCGCCTCGCCTTTCGCTAGCCTAGTGTCCGCGGCGACCGCCATGCGGAGCCCCTCATCTCGCGTGGTGAGCAAATAGGCGTTGAGCGAGGCGTTGGCCGCATCGATCGCATCGAAGTGCGCGTTCGTCAGTTCAACGGAGGTAAACTCTTTTTTTTGCAACCCCTCGCGCGCCTGCGCGATGGTCAGGTCCGTCAGCATGCTCATTTACTCAATCACTTTCGGCACAACGAAAAAATTATCTTCGGAAAGCGGGGCATTCTTCACGATCGTTTCGGCGTAATCGCCATCGGTGACGATATCGGGGCGCGGGTGCATGCGCAGGCCGGACACACCGGTCATGGGCTCGACATTGGAGGTGTCGATATCCTTGAGTTGCTCAACCCAGCCGAATATGGACGTTAGTTCCTTTTCCAGCCCCGAAACCTGAGAGGCCTCAATTTTCATACGCGCCAGCCGCGCAATATGCCGGACCAGCGCCTCGTCGACCTGCATTTCAATCCCTTACATTTCAGGAAACGGCGGAAGTTGCCAGCTTTTGTGATCGGACAGAAATACCCGGGCTTTGTTTGCAGTGCAACAGGGAGGTGACGTGTATTGCCAAAATGCAGCCTCTGCCGTGGAACGGCCTTGCCGATTGTGGGGATAACCGCACAGGGTTTCCCATTAACAACGTGAACTTTAGGCAGTTCGCCAAACTCAGGTGTAACTGCACGAGGTCGCGGAGACGTTGGTTAAAGCTTGAGTTGCCCGTTAAAACGGGTCAATCAGTGATGGCGGTGATTACTGCCCTACGGACTACGCATGACGGCTATGATTGTAACGCTGGATGACGTTAGGGCGCTTCTCAAGCCGGAGCAGCGCTTGCTGGGCCTCGATCTCGGCACGAAAACCATCGGCGTCGCAGTGTCGGACGTCAACCGTACGATCGCCTCGCCGCTGGAGACGATCAGGAGGACAAAGTTCAAGGCCGATATGGAACGATTACTCCAAATTGCCGACAGCGAGCTAGCCTGCGCGATTATCCTCGGCCTGCCAGTGAACTTGGACGGTAGCGAAGGGCCGCGCGCCCAAGCAACCCGCGCTTTCGCCCGAAACATAGCCGTCGCCGGTGCGCCACCCGTTGCCCTTTGGGATGAGCGGCTATCGACAGCGGCGGTTGAGCGCGCGATGATCGATGCGGATTTAAGCCGCAAGCGGCGGGCTGGGCTTGTTGACAAGCTTGCCGCCGCGTTTATCCTCCAGGGCGCCCTTGATCGGATGAACTACGGACGGTGATCGTGTGTAGAAGCCGCTATGCAGCCGCAGCCACTACTTTGGCCCCTGCCGCGTGACGACCATAGCTGTTGGTCGTCGTACCCCAGAAGTGATCCGCGTACACGATGCCGCCGCCCGCATAAACCCGGCCATTGTAATGGCGCGGTAGGAACATGTGGCTCGGCAGCAACGTGATGCGGTCGTAATTCTCGTAGCGCACGCATTCGGTGAGATGATAAGGCCCCACCGAACGCCATGCGCCCATGGGAATATGGCGCATTTTGCTCCAACTCCAGCGCCGAAGCACATCGCGCTTGCTGCCTGCCCGCTCGATGACTTTTAGAAGGAACGGATTTTTTTCTATGGTTCCGACAAAGCCGTTCGCAATCAAACGTTTGCGGTCGAATTCGTTCGTCCAGCAGGCGAACATTTCGCTTTCGAGCAGCCACGGATCGAGACGGCGCAGGCAGAGGCTGTCGGCATCGACATAAACGCCGCCGTGCTGGTAGAGAATTTCATAGCGCATGAGGTCGGCGACAGCTGGCCATTTCCGCATCTTCAGAAAGGTGTCGATATGTTTCTGGTTGATCCAGCGGGTCTGAAAGAGATCGCGGTTATCCCAGATTTTCACATCCCAGTCGGGATGTTTTTCGCGCCATGAATCAAGACAGGCTTGCGGCCGTGGATTATCATCGCCAATCCAGATGATATGTATCTTGCGGGGAATCTGCATCGATATACATCCTGAGGTTGTTTTTTTTGTTTTCTACCCCAGAGTCGCAAGCGCCACACTCTCTAAATGCATCAACTCACAGACTTAACTTCCGGTTGTGTCTTTAAGGCAAGTCACCTGTAAAAATTGAGCCGATTTGAAACGAAAGCGCGTATTTTATGCTTGCGACATTTGACGCTACCGCGCCTGTCTTTCTTCTCATCATGATGGGTTACGCGCTTTTCCAGTCGAAGCTCATTGGAGCGGAGGTCTGGGCGGCTGTGGAGCATGTCTGCTTTTACCTGCTGTTTCCCGCGCTGATCGTCAAAACCCTAAGCCGGGCCAACCTCGCAGCGCTCCCCATCGCCGAGTTTGCATCCGTGGTGCTGATCGCCGTTCTTCTCATGTCGACCCTGTTGCTTGCCGCCCGGCCCATTCTCGCAAAGCGCTACGATGTTTCCGGCCCGACATTCACCAGCCTGTTTCAGGGCGCGACGCGGTTTCATGGCTTTATGGCGCTGGCGATTGTCGGGTCGCTGTATGGCGATCCGGGAATTACCCTTTGCGCCATCGCCCTCGGCGTTATGATTCCGGTTCTCAATATTCTGAATGTCGCCGTGCTTGCGGTCTATGGAGCCCACGAAGGAGCGCCAACGCCGCTCACGGTGTTCAAGCAAATTCTGCGCAATCCGCTCATCGTCGCCTGCGCCATTGGCTTTGCGCTGAACCTCACCGGCCTTCCGAACTTCATCTACACGGCGATCGACATTGCGGGCGGCGGTGGACTGGGGCTCGGGCTGCTTGCGGTTGGCGCGGGGCTGAACTTGAGCAGGGCCACAGAAACGCGTGCGTTAGTGGCCGTCGGCGTTCTGATCCGCCTGATCGGCATGCCCGTGTTCATGATCCTTCTCGCATGGGCGATAGGGCTGACGGGACTGCCCCGCACCATCGCCATCATTGCAGGCGCCGTGCCGACAGCATCCACCGCTTACGTGATGGCGCGCAAAATGGGCGGCGACGCCGAACTCATGGCGAACATCGTTACTTTTCAGGTGCTTATGGCGGCGCTGACGCTTCCATTGTTTATCCTCATAGCCGAAAATCTCTGAAGACCTGGAAGGCGCAGCTTGCAGTAGCGACGAGGTAAGAATATAACTCCGGTTTTAATGATAACCGCATCCCCCAAACCTGCCTTTTTCTACCCGTATCGCCACCTTCTTGGCATCGCCAGCCTATCGGCGGCTGACATCCACGGTTTGCTCGATCTGGCCGATGCGGAGGTCACGCAAAGTCGGCAAATCGATAAAAAGAAGGACACGCTGCGCGGGCGCACGCTGATCAACCTTTTTTTCGAACCATCGACACGCACCCAAAGCTCGTTTGAACTCGCTGGAAAGCGGCTCGGCGCAGACGTCCTGAACATGGCGGTTTCCAAATCATCCATGGAAAAGGGCGAGACGCTGATCGATACGGCGATCACGCTCAATGCGATGCGGCCCGACATTCTCGTGGTTCGCCATCACGCGGCCGGCGCCGCCGAACTGCTGTCGCAGAAAATGGACTGCGCCGTCATCAACGCGGGCGACGGCGCGCACGAGCACCCGACGCAAGCGCTGCTCGATGCGCTGACGGTGCGGCGGCGCAAGGGCTTCATCGAAGGCCTGACCGTTGCGATATGCGGGGATATTCTGCATTCGCGCGTGGCTCGCTCGAACATCCTGCTGCTCAACGCGCTCGGCGCCAAGGTGCGGGTCATCGGGCCATCGACGCTATTGCCTCGCAATCCTAGCCTTCTCGGCGTTGAGGCGTTCACAGACATGCGGCGTGGACTTGATGGCGTCGACGTCATCATGATGCTTCGCCTGCAACGGGAGCGCATGGTCAGCGCACTGGTTCCATCCACCCGCGAATATTTCCGCCTTTTCGGTCTCGACGAGGAGAAGGTGAAATGGGCGAAACCGGATGCGATCGTCATGCATCCCGGGCCGATCAACCGGGGGGTTGAGATCGATAGCTGGATAGCGGACGATGGGCGCAGCGTCATCCGTGATCAGGTCGAAATGGGGATCGTCGTGCGCATGGCGGTATTGCAGGCGCTGGCGCAGCATTTGCCGAATGAGTAATCCGCTAAGAAACATGCGCCCGGATAACCGATGACAACCCAGCCACCTGTTTTTTTCAGCAACGCCCGCATCGTTTGTGCGGCGTCCGGCCGCGATGAGCATGGCGGGCTGCTGGTGGAGGATGGCGTTATCGCTGATGTCGGGCCGCATCTGCGGGCGTCAGGATCGTACGGCAAAAACATCGACTGCGGCGGCGCTCTTCTCATCCCCGGCCTCATCGACATGCAGGCGTTCACCGGCGAGCCCGGAGCCGAGCATCGGGAAACGCTTGCAACGGCCAGTCGCTCGGCGGCGGCGGGGGGCGTTACGACATTCATTGTCATGCCGGATACTCAGCCTGTCATCGACGATGCGGCGATGGTCGATTACATCGAGCGGGCGGCGCGGGCGACTGCGATCGTCAATGTCCATCCGATGGCGGCGCTGACCAAGCGGCTTGAGGGGCGCGAAATGGCCGAGATCGCCCTTTTGCAGGCGGCGGGGGCTGTGGCTTTCACGAATGGCCGCGCCAGCATCGGCGATGCGCGCATCATGCGGCTGCTGCTGGATTACGCCAAGGATCTGAACGCGCTCGTTGTGCACTATCCGGAAGACCAGGCTCTCGCGCGCGGCGCCGTCATGAACGACGGCGAGGTCGCGACGCGTCTTGGGCTGCCGGGCGCGGCTTGTGAGGCGGAAACCATCATTGTCGATCGCGACGTAAGGCTCGCGGCGCTGACAGCGGGCCGGTACCACGCTTCGACCTTATCTTGCGCCGAGTCCCTCAGGATCATAGCGCGGGCGAAAAGGCGCGGGCTTACTGTGTCCTGTGGGGTCGCGATTGCAAATCTGGTGCTGACCGAGGTCGACATTGGCTCTTACCGTACCTATTTCAAGCTGAAGCCGCCGCTGCGTGGCGAGGATGACCGGCGCGCGATGATCGCAGGCGTCGCGGACGGCACGGTGGATGTGATCGTATCGAACCACGATCCTCAGGATGTCGACGGCAAACGGCTGCCGTTTGAGGAGGCGGCTTACGGGGCCATCGCCCTTGAGACGATGCTGCCGGCGGCGCTTGAGCTGCATCTGACGGATGAAATCGAGTTGGCGCCGCTGCTTCGCGCCATGACGAGCCGCCCCGCGGGGTTGCTCGGGCTGCCGGGCGGGGCGTTGACAGTTGGGGCGCCGGCCGATCTGGCCGTTGTCAGCCTCAACGCACCCTGGAAAGTTGACGCGAAGAAGCTCCGCTCGAAATCCAAGAACGCCGTGTTCGACGAGCGGATTTTTCGCGCCCGCGTGCTAAAAACCTTCGTTGCGGGCAAAATGGTGTATGAAGACGCCGCGTCCGGCTGAACAGCCGTTAATCACAAGAGTGCGGCATGGACTTTCTCACGGCAAATGGCATGGGAACTGGCTCGATTGCGGCGATTGCTGTCGGTTATCTGCTCGGCTCAATTCCGTTCGGGCTGATTTTCACGCGGCTGGCGGGGCTCGGCGATATTCGCTCTATCGGTTCGGGCAATATCGGCGCAACAAATGTCTTGCGAACCGGGCGCAAGGGGCTAGCCGCCGCCACGCTGCTGGCCGATGCGGCAAAGGGAGCCGCCGCCGTGCTGATTTTCAGCCACTGGAGCCCGGACGGCAGCGCTGATTCGATGCTCGCAGGCTTTGCAGCGTTCATCGGTCACCTCTACCCAGTGTGGCTCAGGTTTAAAGGCGGTAAGGGCGTTGCGACATATCTTGGCGTGCTTGCGGCGGTGAGCCTCAAGGTTTTTGGCGTCTTCGCAGCGGTTTGGTTGATCGTGGCGCTTATTTTTCGTTGGTCGTCCGCTGCCGCGCTGGCTGCCGCCGCCCTCGCGCCGATCGCATTTTGGGCGCTCTATCCGGACGACCATGCGGCGGCCGCGATGATCGCGATTATGTCCGCGCTGATTTTCTGGAAGCATCGCGCCAATATTGCGCGGCTGTGGCGTGGGGAGGAACCAAAAATTGGCGCCCCCAAACTTTAGGCGGACTGGCGGCTCCGGCCGGATCAGCGATGCGGAGCGGCTCGACTGGCTGCGTCTGATGCGCTCCGATAATATCGGACCGATCACATTCCGCGATCTTCTGGCCGAGTATGTCGACGCTAGCACGGCGCTTGCCGCCCTGCCAACGCTCGCCGCACGGGGTGGACGGCGGCAATATCGCATTTGCTCCGAACAAGACGCCGAGGCCGAACTCGACGCCGTTCGCGCGTGCGGGGCGCAGTTCGTGACGCTCAAGGACGAAGCCTATCCATCGCTGATGAAGCATCTGGAGGCGCCGCCGCCTGCGCTTTATCTGAAAGGGGATGCAGCGCTTGCGGGCGCGCAGGGCATCGCGATTGTGGGGTCGCGCAACGCGTCAGCCATTGGCGTCGGATTTGCGCGCACGCTTGCTGTCGAGCTTGGCGCCGCTGGCCTGGTTGTCGTCTCAGGTCTTGCGCGCGGCGTGGATACTGCCGCGCATTGGGGGGCGCTGGATAGCGGCACGACGGCGGTCGTGGCTGGCGGCGTCGATGTGATTTATCCGCCGGAGAACGGGCCGCTCTATCAGCGCATCGTTGCCGAGGGTGTGGTTGTCAGCGAATGTCCGCCTGGCTTTCAGCCGCGCGGACAGGATTTCCCACGCCGGAACAGGCTGATTTCGGGCCTGTCCTATGGGGTGATCGTAGTCGAGGCCGCGAAGCAATCCGGCTCCCTGATCACAGCGCGTTTTGCTTTGGAGCAGAACCGGGAGGTGTTCGCCGTGCCCGGGCATCCGCTCGATCCGCGCGCGGCTGGTCCGAATGACCTTATCCGCAACGGCGCGACGCTATTGCGAAATGCTGGCGACGCTTTGAGCGTTCTGCGAACCATGCTCGGCAACGAGACGCTGCATGGCTTTGCCGAAGACGACAACAGCCTCGAATCTCTTACTCCGCCGCAGAAACCAGCGCTGCCCGATATCGCCGAGCCGGATCGCGATCGACTGTTGGCAGCGCTCAGTACGACGCCGGTCGCCATCAATGATCTTTCTCGGACGACGGGGCTCACACCTCGCGCAGTCAATGTCATATTGCTGGAGTTGACGCTCGCGGGGAGGGTGCAAAGCGAAGGGCTTGGCCGCGTTGCACTTAAACTTTACTAGGCGACTTAGGCAATATCGGCGTATTGGCGTTTCTTGCCGATTTGCAGCCGAGCCTCTTCCGATGCGACCTCTATCAGAGCCGCGAGGAACTTAAAGCCGGATTTTGCTGCAATAACGCGCATGTCTGCAAGCATTTCGGCCAAGTATTTGGCGGAATCTTCGGGCTCGATAGGTTCAGGCTGTTGAAAGCGCACATGTACAACGTCACCGCCGGTTTTTACTTCTTCCGTTTCAATGGAAACGCCGTTTGTGTCAGTTTGATTATTGGTTAGCATCAGGGTTCCCGACTATGATGGTTAGGTTTATTATCAGGAATGCACAGCAACACTTGTTCTGAAATTTCGTTAATAATACCCGCTTCGGTTGAAATTACAAGACGGCTCGCGCGGAAATTCACCCAAATGTGATTTTTTTGCGGCGATAATAAATCCCGTTAGGCGTCACGCATCGCGAGATTGGTGGACGACGGCGCAAAATATGCACTTATGCATCTTGCCGTTTCCATTTTTGCGTAGCTATTAAAGGAAATCAGGCGCTGCCCACGGCGCCATACCGGAAGATCGCATGAATATTGTCATCGTTGAATCGGCGGCCAAAGCCAAAACCATCAACAAATATCTGGGAGCGGATTACAAGGTCATAGCGTCCTATGGCCATGTCCGCGACCTGCCCGCCAAGGATGGTTCTGTCGATCCTGATAAGGATTTCGCCATGCTTTGGGATGTGGAGGGTTCGTCCGCCAAGGTCGTGAGCGAGATCACCAAGGCGGTGAAGGGCGCGGACAAACTCATTCTGGCGACCGACCCGGATCGCGAAGGCGAGGCCATATCCTGGCACCTGCTGCAAATTCTGGAGGAAAAGCGCGCCCTGAAAGGCGTCAAGGTCGAGCGCGTCGCTTTCAACGCCGTCACCAAGCAGGCGATCATGGAGGCGATGAAAAACGCGCGCCAGATCGACGGGCCGCTGGTCGACGCATATCTTGCTCGCCGTGCGCTCGATTATCTCGTCGGCTTCAACCTCTCGCCGGTGCTGTGGCGCAAGCTGCCCGGGGCTAAATCGGCCGGAAGAGTGCAATCCGTGGCGCTGCGGCTGGTGTGCGACCGCGAAACTGAAATCGAGGCGTTCAAGACCGACGAGTACTGGACGATCGAGGCGCTGCTCGCCACCGCCAAGAATGAAGACGTGCGCGCGCGGCTGACAGCCATAGCCGGGCAGAACGTCAAAAAGCTCGACATCAAGGATGCTGAGTCGGCAAACGCCATAAAGGCCGCCATTCAGGGCCAGCGTTTCGCAATCACGTCCGTCGATAAAAAGGCGATGAAGCGCAACCCTTATGCGCCGTTCACCACGTCGACATTGCAACAGGAGGCCTCGCGCAAGCTCGGCTTTTCCGCCAAGCAGACCATGCAGGTGGCGCAGCGACTCTATGAGGGCGTGGATATTGGCGGCGAAACGACCGGCCTTATCACCTATATGCGGACGGACGGCGTGCAGATCGTGCCAGAGGCGGTAGCTGAAATCCGGCGCGTTATCGAGGGCGAGTTCTCCAAGCGCTACGTCGCGCCATTCGTGCGCGAGTATAAATCGAAGGCGAAGAACGCGCAGGAAGCGCACGAGGCCGTCCGCCCTACCGATCCGTCGCGGCATCCTCGCGCCATGGCGAAATATTTGCAAAAGGATCAGGCCGGCCTTTACGATCTCGTCTGGAAGCGCGCCGTCGCCAGCCAGATGGCTTCCGCCGAGCTTGAGCAGACCGCCGCCGAATTCGACGTGAAAGGCCGCGACGGCAAAAATTACGGTCTTCGCGCCACCGGCTCCATCGTCGTGTTCGACGGCTTCATGAAGCTGTACGAGGAAGGCCGCGACGAGGAGGACGAGGAAAGCCGCCGCCTGCCGCCGCTGAACGCCGGCGACGTTCTGGATGAAAAGAGCATCGAGGCCAAGCAGCATTTCACCGAGCCGCCGCCCCGCTTTTCCGAGGCGACGCTGGTCAAGCGCATGGAAGAGTTGGGCATAGGCCGCCCATCGACCTACGCCTCGACGCTCGCCGTGCTGCAGGAGCGCGATTATGTCGAAATTGACAAGAAGCGACTCATCCCTGAAGACAAGGGTCGCCTTGTCACCGCCTTCCTGCAAAGTTTTTTCAGCCGCTATGTGGAGTACGATTTCACGGCAAGCCTTGAGGAGAAGCTCGACCTCATCTCCGACGGTAAGCTTGCCTATAAGGACGTGCTGCGCGACTTCTGGCGCGATTTTATCGCTGCGATTGGCGAGACGAAGGAGTTGCGCGTCACGCAGGTGCTCGATGCGCTGAACGAAGTGCTCGGGCCACATATTTTCCCCGTGCCTGCCGATGGCGGCGATCCGCGTCGCTGTCCGACCTGCGGTACCGGGCAACTCTCCCTGAAAACGGGCAAGTTCGGCGCTTTCATTGGATGCTCGAATTATCCCGAATGTCGTTTCACCCGACAATTCAAGCAGTCGGGCGAGGAGGGCGGAGATCAGCCGCAGGCGGACAAGACCGCGCTCGGCAATGATCCGAAAACGGGTTTGCCAGTGCTGCTGCGCTCCGGTCGCTTCGGGCCATATGTGCAGTTGGGCGAAGACTCGAAGGACGAAAAGCCCAAGCGCTCGTCAATCCCGAGGGGCGTCGACGTCAAGGCGCTCGATCTCGACAAGGCGCTGCAACTGCTCTCGCTGCCACGCATCGTCGGCCTGCATCCGGAAACCGGCAACCCTGTCATGGCGGGCCTCGGTCGCTTCGGGCCGTTCGTTGAGCACGAGGGCAAATACGGCAAGCTGGAAAACCTGGAGGACGTGCTAACGGTCGGCATCAACCGCGCCGTCAGCATTCTGGCGGATGCGAAAAAGGGCGGGGCCGTCAAGCGCGGGGCGGAGGTGCTGAAGGATCTTGGCGATCACCCGAGCGAAAAGGGCAAGGTCGAGGTGCTGTCCGGCAAATACGGCGCCTATGTCAAGCACGGCAAAATCAACGCGACTCTGCCCAAGGGCGTCGACGCGGCGAATTTAACGATGGAGGCGGCGCTCGAACTCATCGCAGCGAAAGCTGGCAAGGACGGCAAGCCGGTCAAGGGTAAAGCGAAAGCGGCGAGCAAGGCGAAAGCGCCCGCCGCGAAAGCCGCCCCTGCAAAAGCCGCCGCAAAATCTGACAAGAAAGCCCCAGCCAAGAAAAAGGCCGCTCCGAAAGCCGTAAAAGCGAAGGCGAGCCTTCCGAAAGCGGCGGAATAATCGCGTGACGGAGGAAAAGGCTGCGCCAGCGCCGAAGCGACCGCGCAAAACGAAGGCTAAAACCAAAGTCGCTGCAAAGCCGGAGGCGGCGCGGTTTCCCTCCAAAAGCGACGTGATCGCCTTTATCAAAAGCTCCGACGAGACCATCGGCAAGCGGGAGATTGCCCGCGCTTTCAATATCAAGGGCTCCGACCGGATCGAACTCAAGCGCCTGCTGAAAGAGTTGGCGGATGACGGGCTTATCTCCAACACGCAGCGTCGGTTTAACGAGCCGGGCCGCGTTCCGCCGGTGACCGTTGTTGAAATTCGCGGCCGCGATCGCAACGGCGATTACTATGCGGTCCCCGTTACATGGAACGAGGCCGACGATGGCGCACCGCCCAAAATTCTCGTCAGCGAGGGCAGGGCGTCCGCCGCCTCTCCGGCGGGCGTCGGCGAACATTGGCTTGCACGTATAGCCCCGCTAGCCGATGGCGAGGGATATTCGCATACGGCCAAACCCATCAAGCGCCTGCCGCGCGAGATCATCGCCGATCTTGGCGTCTTCCGAGCCCGCAAGGACGGCGGCGTCATCGAGCCGGTGAACAAGAAGCAGATGAAGGAGTGGCGTGTCGAGACGGGCGATCTCAACGGCGCGGTCGACGGCGAACTTGTGCGGTTTGCGGTCTCGAAGCATCCCCGCTATGGGTCGATCAGGGCGCGAATTATCGAGCGGCTCGGCAACCCGGAGAGCGAGAAATCTGTCAGCCTCATCGCCATCCATAACCACGCCATTCCGACCGAGTTTCCGCCTGAACTCGAAAAAGAGCTGAAGCGGCTCGAAAGCCCCAGCATGAAGGGGCGCGAGGACTTACGCAAAATTCCGCTCATCACCATCGACCCCGCCGACGCGCGTGACCATGACGATGCTGTATGGGCCGAACCTGACAGCGAAACGGGGAATGAGGGCGGCTACGTCGTCATCGTGGCCATTGCTGACGTATCGTTTTACGTGCGGCCCGGCTCAGGGCTGGATGCGGAGGCGAGAAAGCGCGGCAACTCGGTGTATTTCCCCGACCGCGTCGTCCCGATGCTGCCGGAGGAATTGTCCAACGGCCTGTGCTCGCTCGTGGAGGAAGACCGCCCGGTGCTTGCGGTGCGCATGGTGTTCGGCAAGGACGGGCGCAAGCGGCATCACACATTCATGCGCGCCATGATGCGCTCCGCCGCAAAACTCAGCTACCAGCAGGCGCAGGCCGCGATCGACGGCGAGCCGGACGAGAAAACGAGGCCATTGCTGAAGCCGGTTCTCAAACCGCTGTGGGCGGCTTACGAGGCGGTCAGGACTGCGCGCGATAAGCGTTCCCCGCTCGATCTGGAGTTGCCGGAGCGCAAAATCCTGCTCGACGAGAGCGGCCAGGTGCGCGACATCGTCATTCCGCCGCGCCTGGACGCGCACCGCCTGATCGAGGAATTCATGATTCAGGCAAACGTGGCGGCGGCCGAGACTCTTGAGGAAAAGAAATCGCCACTGCTCTATCGCGCCCACGACGCGCCGACGGACGAGAAGATCAACGCGCTGCGCGAGTTTCTCGAAACGCTGAGCATCACGCTTGCGCCAGGTAACTTGCGGCCCGTGCAGTTCAACCGCATTCTGGCGCGCGCCAAGGACACCGAATATTCCGATCTGGTCAACGAGGTGGTGCTGCGTAGCCAGGCGCAGGCGGAGTACAGCAGCCGCAATGTCGGCCATTTCGGCCTAAACCTGCGCCGTTACGCGCATTTCACCTCGCCCATTCGCCGCTATGCGGATCTGATCGTGCATCGCGCGCTGGTGAAAGCGCTGGGGTTTGGCCCCGGCGGCCTCAGCGATCAGGACGCGGCGGAGATCGACAAAACCGCCGAGCATATCTCTCAGGCCGAGCGCCGCGCTATGGCCGCCGAACGCGAGACCATCGACAGGCTGGTCGCTTTCCACCTTGCCGGGCATATCGGGGCGACATTCACCGGTCGCATATCCGGCGTGAACAAGGTTGGCCTGTTCGTGCGGCTCGACCAGACCGGCGCCGATGGCTTCATTCCCGCCGCGACCCTCGGGCGCGACTATTACCGATATTCCGAGAAAGACCGCGCGCTGATTGGCGAGCGCTCTGGCGAGAAGCACCGGCTGGGCGATAATGTGGAAGTGCGGCTAGCCGATGCGCTGCCCGCCGCCGGCGCCCTCCGTTTCGAGTTGCTGACCAGCGGCAAGGAAGGCGCGCCGCGCGGTAAGGGGCGTCCGCGAACCGACCGCATCGGCAAAAATCAGGATACGAGGCGTAGCAAAAAACGCCGGGCGTGAGCAGCGCTTGGCGATGCGCCGAGGAATGCCCACCTATGCGTCAGCAGAGGAAAAGTGCCATGACCGTCCAAATTCAAACGCAAACCCGCGACGCTGCCGAGCCCGCTGCGCTGCCGAAGCGATCCGTCCTGCGGGCCATGTGGCGAGGCGCCATCGGGCGCTGTCCGAATTGCGGCGAGGGACGCATGTTCCGCGCGTATATCAAGGTGGCCGACAAATGCAACGCCTGCGGCGAAGACCTGCACCATCATCGGGCTGACGACGCGCCGCCGTACTTCACGATCTTTATCGCCGGGCATTTTGTCGTGCCGCTGATGCTCGCGGTGGAAAAGCTTTATGCGCCCGCGCTGTGGATTCACATGGCGGTTTTTTTGCCTTTGACGATTGCGCTCTGTCTGGCGCTGCTCCCGATCTGCAAGGGGGCGGTGGTTGGCTTGCAGTGGGCGCTCTACATGCACGGCTTCGATCCTAACAGCGATGAGGACGCTGCGTACCCTTTGGGCAAGATCGAAACCTAACATTCAAGCGTGCATTTGAGGCAAGACGCGGCCACATCCCAGGAAACAGTTTTTGCGGCGATCACCCTGCTCTTGACACCGGCGCGTTAGCGAGTAACTTGCGCTCCAACAAGATCGCCCTTTCAGGACATTCGTTATGGCTAAAGCTACGACTGCAAAAATCAAACTGGTCAGCTCTGCTGGCACCGGTTTTTTCTACGTCACGAAAAAGAACGCGCGCACGATGACCGAAAAGCTGGTTATGAAAAAGTACGATCCCGTCGTACGCAAGCACGTGGAATTCAAAGAGAGCAAGATCAAGTAGGCTTGCCGTTTCCGGACATTTCTCCCGAGAGATATTAGGTCAGCCCCGCCAGCGCTCGGTAGCGGGGTAAATCCGATTGAGCTGGGGGGCTGACCATCAAGTCATCGATCAAAGAGGGCGTTGATCGGATGACCTGTGCCGGGTTGTCATGGCAGTCACGAGGAGGCCACTCATGCCATACAAAACCGGCGTTCCTGCGGCGGCGCCAGGAGATGCGGCGGACCTGAGCGTACCGCAAGTCGTAAATTCCTATGCAGATTACCCTATTCTGCAACGTCACGCACGAAGCCTATAGTTAAACTTTCAGCATGTTGCGCGACTGGTGCAACCATAAAATGCATTTTAACAATTTCAATGACAGTAAACCCGATTCCGCGCCCCTATACAAACTTGTGGCAGGATTAAGGTAAATACTTTCCGTAGTTTAGCGGATGCTGGCGCGACGTAATGCCACGCCTCGGTTATCCTCAGCTATTTTTTCCGATTCGGGCTGAATTGTACAATCTCGGGCGCGCAAAGTGCGCAGTTACGATGCGCCAGCATAAAATCTTACAGTGTCCAGAAACATGGATACCGAGATAGGCTTCGAAATATATGCCTCGCAACCACCCTCCCGAATGCGCTCCTCATCGCCCTTCATGGCGAAGGCGGTGACGGCAATCACGGGGATGGCCTTGGTCGAATCATCTTCTTTAAGCCATTTGATGACATCAAGCCCGGACACTTCCGGGAGCTGAATATCCATGAGGATCAGATCGGGCTTATGCCGGCGGGCGAGCGTAATCGCCTCGACGCCGCTGCGGGTTTGAAGCGTGTCATAACCGTGCGCTTCGAGCAGGTCGTGAAATAGCTTCATGTTGAGTTCGTTATCTTCGACAATCAGAACGGTCTTGGCCATGGACTCTCGACGCAGCACGCGAACAGGGCGGCTCATAAATCTTATGTTGTTATAATTCATAACGCCTTACACAGGGAGTTGTCGATGGTGGTCTGCAAATGTGAACGCCTGCGATGCAGGATGGGACACAATAGCGCCCGAGGTCTAAATAACCTCTTACCCCGCGGCTCCAGCGACGTGCGCTCGTCGGCTATTTTTTGATGAGGATTAACGAATGCCGAAGATCGAACCGGACTTAGATGGCGCGCAAACCCTCGCCCTGGAGGCGCTTGCCTATCTTGCGGCCCATCCGGAAATTTTTATGCGTTTCATGGGGGCGACGGGGCTGGACAGCGACGCGGTGGTGGCAGGCGCGGATAACACCGAAATTCAGGCTGCGGTGCTTGACTACCTGATGCGCGGCGAAAGCGATCTGATGGCGTTTTGCGCGGAGTCGGGTAAATCGCCCAAAGAAGTATTCTGGGCGCTCCACGCGCTTGACCCGCACGCCATGAGCGAAATGCCCCAAGGCCTGATCAACAAACCCAGACCCGCCGTCTGGCGTCGTTAAGATCGGCGGTTCAGCGCTTGACCGGTTTCGTCGCCGTCGTGCCGCAATCGACCGACTTCAGAAATTCGATGTTCTTGAGTTCGCCCTCGACGCTGAAATTGCCGTAGTCGATGCGAAGCTTGCGGCTGACACCATTTGCGTAAAGCCGGTATGCGATCTGGTAAGCCGGTGTAATCGCGCTGGCTTTGTCGCTGTCGAAGTAGCTGATGGTCACCGGCCATGAGGCCATGCCATTTAAAACCTCGGCATTCGCCACGGGCGGCAGCGGACTTTTGCCGTCATCGACCTGTTTCCCGATCACGGTCGTGGTCTGGTAAAATTTCTCGCCCTTATCCAGTCCGTCATACAGGTCGGCCTGCAACAGGAACTGGCCGCGCTTTGCGGCGTCAAGCACGGCGATTGCGTGCTGTGTGGGAAACATGGCGCCGCCCTTGATCTTCAATCTCCCGTAAGCCGGACTTTTCATCGATATCTTGATCGAGCGTCTCTTGGCGTCGCGCGAGGCGTCGCCTTCGATGACTTCGCTCTCCTGCTGATTGACATAACGCTTCGAGCGGAAATGGAATTTCTCGCCGACCCCGTCCTCCCAGCTTGAGGCGCGCATGTCGGTCACAACTTCACGCCCGTTCCAGTCGGCGGTGTTGGTGAAAAGCTGCGTGCTTTGCACATAGCCTTCGCACGCGGAGCCGGTGAATTCGACGCTGAGAAATCCATCGAGCGAGGAAATGTTGGACCCTGGCTGACTGCGCAAAAGCTTCATGTCATAAATGGCGCGATGCGGCGCAAGCTTGACATCTGAGGACGGGTTGACGGGTTTTGCCTGGGCGCCGCTCGCGCCGAATGACAGAACGATCAGGCTCAGGAAAGTGGCGCTGCGGATAGCGGATGTCATATGGTTGTCAATCATCGAATATTTCATGCGATATCTTACATTGGGGGAGCGCTAACGTCCAGCAAGCTCAATATGGTACAATTTCGCGCAAAGTGATCCTCAAACCCTGACGACCAAGGAACCAGAAATGCAAGACACGCCGCTCTCCCGCCTTTCCGCACTCGGACTCGAACTGCCGCCAGCGCCGAAGCCGGCCGCGAATTACGTACCGTATATGCTCAATAACAGCTTTCTGTTCATTGCCGGTCAGTTGCCGTATGACGCAACGGGTGCGTTGAGCCATCCGGGGAAGGTCGGCGCCGAGGTGACGCTTGCGCAGGGGCAGGACGCCGCCAAATTCGCCGCTCTCAATCTGCTCGCGCAGGCGCAGGCGGCGTTGGGCGATCTGCAGCGCATCACGGCGGTTATGCGGCTTAACGGGTTCGTGGCGGTCGCGCCGGGCTTTAACGATATGCCGCTCGTGATCAATGGCGCATCTGACCTGATGTTCGCCGTTCTGGGCGAGGCCGGGCGGCATTCACGCGTCGCGGTTGGCGTCGCCGAGCTGCCGCGCAACGCGTGCGTAGAAATCGATGCCGTTTTCGCAGTCGCATAAGCGCAATTTCGAGCGTATGGGGCCGTGGCTGGCGCAGCCGATCGCTCACCGCGGCCTCCATAACGATCATGTCGGCGTGCTGGAGAATACTCTGTCGGCATTCCAGCGCGCCATGGAAAAAGGCTATGGCGTCGAAACGGATTTGCAGGAGTCGGCGGATGGCGTTCCCATGGTTTTCCATGATGCGACGCTCGATCGGCTGACCGAGGGCATGGGCCGGGTAAGCGCTTTCTCGGCAACCGAACTCAAGCGCATCCGGTATCGCACTTCGGCCGACGACGTTTGGAGCCTCGACAATCTGTTGGATTTCGTCGCCGGACGCGCGCCCTTACTGCTTGAGATCAAGCGGGAAAGCGCGGATGGCGCGGAGCGCTTTGCGGCTCGCATTGCAAACTCGCTCAAATCCTACGTGGGGCCTGCGGCGGTGATGTCCTTTGAGCCGGGCATCGTTGCGGCGTTTCGGGCGTTCTCGCCGCAAACTCCACGTGGTCTTGTCGCCATGCGGTTCAAGCGGAATGAGTGGCCTTACTTGAGTGCGCTGGAGCGCTTCCGGCGAACGCATCTTTTGTCCTACAATGTCGTCAGGCCGGATTTCATCGCCTATAACTGGCTCGATCTGCCAGCGGCAGGACCGACATTTGCACGCAACATCCTGAAGCTGCCAATGTTCGTATGGACAGTAAGCGATCCGGACGTTTTAAACCGAACGGTTCAAGACGCGGACAACATCATTTTCGAGGGCTTCAATCCTGATGGCTGGCGAAGAAACGCCTCCCGATCCGCAGAATTTGCGACCTGAACACACCGATGCAGTCCGCATCCGCGTGGAGGGCGCCATCGCCAATATCCCGGCGGCTGAGTGGGACGCCTGCGCCAATCCGGAAGGCGCGGTCTACAATCCTTTTATGTCGCACGACTTCCTGCGCTGTCTGGAGGAGAGCGGCTGCGTGTCGAACGATACCGGTTGGTCTCCGCGTCATCTCGTGTTGGACGGAGATGACGGGCCGCGCGGCGTGATGCCGCTCTATCTCAAATCCAACAGCATGGGCGAGTTTGTGTTCGACCATGCTTTCGCTGACGCCTATCACCGGGCGGGCGGGGAATATTACCCCAAACTGCAATGCGCGGCTCCGTTCACCCCAGCGGCTGGCCCGCGCATTCTGGTGCGCGATAAAAACGACGCTGCGTTGGTGGAGCGCATCCTTCTGCAGGGCGCGCTGCAACTGATGGAGGCGGAAGACGCCTCGTCGCTGCATGTCACGTTCCTCGGCGGTGATGAATGGCGTAGGCTGGGTGGCGTAGGTCTCCTAATGCGGAATGGCATCCAGTTTCACTGGCAAAACGACGGCTATCGGACGTTTGATGACTTCCTAGCGGCGTTTTCCTCGCGCAAACGCAAGGCCGTCAAAAAGGAGAGGCGGGACGCACTCGCCAGCGGCCTCAAGGTCGAGTGGCTGACAGGCGCGCAACTCACCGAAGCTCATTGGGATGCGTTTTTCCGTTTTTATCTCGATACCGGCGATCGCAAATGGGGCCGACCTTATCTTAACCGCCGATTTTTCAGCCTTGTCAGCGCCGCCATGGCCGACCGCATTCTGCTGATGATGGTCAAGGACGGCGAGCGTTATATCGCGGGCGCGCTCAATTTCATCGGCGGCGATGCACTGTACGGGCGCTACTGGGGATGCATCGAGGAACGCCCGTATCTGCATTTCGAGGTCTGTTATTATCAGGCCATCGACTACGCCATCGCGAACGGACTGGCGCGGGTCGAGGCGGGCGCGCAAGGGGAGCATAAGCTTGCGCGCGGCTATCTGCCGGAGATAACCTACAGCGTGCACGCATTCGCCCATCCAGGACTGCAGCGCGCGGCAGCGGATTACATGGTCCGAGAGATGCGGGCGATAGAGGCGCAGCGCGCTCAACTTCTGGAAATGTCGCCGTTCAAGAAAATGGATGGCTGCGGCGTTTGATCTTAAGGCGAGATACTGATATCGCAGCCGCTATCACCACGGAGAAGCAATTATGGCGGAAACGGCGACGTACGACGACAGCAACGTTTTTGCGAAAATCCTGCGCGGCGAGTTGCCCGCACACAAGGTCTATGAGGACGAGAATACGCTCGCGTTCATGGACATCATGCCCCGCGTCGACGGGCATGCGCTCGTGATCCCCAAGGCGCCGTCGCGCAATCTTCTGGATGTTGCGCCGGGCGATTTAGCCCATGTCATTGCCGTGACGCAGAAAATCGCAAAGGCGGCCAAATTGGCGTTCCATGCGGATGGCATTGCGCTTCACCAGTTTTCGGAGGCGGCGGGCGGTCAGGTGGTTTTCCACCTCCATTTCCACGTGCTGCCGATGAAAGAGGGTGTTGCGATGCGCCCGCCCGGCGTCATGGGCGATCAGGCGCTGATCGCGGCGCATGCGGAGACCTTGCGCAATGCCCTGAAAGGCGCTGGCGCTTAGGCCACGCCGCTGGTTACTTGGTGATCGGCACTGCGACGAAATTCATTGAGCCGCCTGCATCGGCGAGCAGCAGCAGGGCCGTCTTGCGCTTAAGCTCCTTGAGCTGGCGCAGTCGCCGCGCAAAGTCCTGAGGCGTTTCCACCTTTTCGTTCGTCACTTCCAGGATAACGTCGCCCGGCTTGATGCTTTTGTCGCCCGCCTCGCTCGACGGATCGACCTCCGTCACGACAAGGCCTTTGATGGATTTGTCGATGTCGAACCGCGAGCGCAACTCGTCAGTCATCGGCGAAAGAGCAAGCCCCATGACATATTGCGTCGTGGGTTTGACCTCGGTTTTCTTGACCTTGGGTGGCGCCTCGCCCTCGTCGAGTCGCTCGATGCGCGCCTTGAGAGTCTTGCGCTCGCCCGCACGCCAGAGGCGGATTTCGACCTGCTTGCCAACCTCGGTCTGGGCGACGATCCGCGGTAGGCCGCGAACTTCTGTTACATCGAGGCCGTCGAAATTGAGGATGATATCGCCTACTTTTATGCCAGCCTTCGCCGCTGGCCCGTCTGGCGTCACGCTCGCAATCAGCGCGCCGCCGGTAAGCGGGAGGCCAACGCTCTCGGCAATATCCGCGCCGACTGTCTGAATGCGCACGCCAAGCCAGCCGCGCCGGGTCTCCCCGTATTTGCGTAATTGTGTAATCACCTGCGAAACCGTATTGGACGGCACGGCGAAGCCGATCCCGATAGAGCCGCCAGTTGGCGAGATGATAGCCGTGTTCACGCCGACAACTTCGCCATTCATGTTGAACAGCGGGCCGCCGGAGTTGCCGCGGTTGATCGCGGCGTCGGTCTGCAGGAATTCATCATAGGGACCGGCGTTGATATCGCGGCGAGTGGCCGAAAGAATGCCGACGGTCACGGAACCACCGAGGCCGAACGGGTTTCCAATCGCCATTACCCAGTCGCCAACGCGGACGCGCGCGCTGTCGCCGAATGGCACTGCGGTTAGAGGCTTTTTGGGTTCGACGCGGAGCAGGGCGAGGTCGATTTTGATGTCCTTGCCGACGATCTCGACAACCTTGAGTTTGGTGCCGTCGGGGAAGTTTATATAAATGTCGTCGGCGCCCTCAATCACGTGATTGTTGGTGACCACATAACCTTTCGGGTCGATAACAAATCCGGAACCGAGCGAACTGACGCGCTTTGCGCCATCGCCGCCGCGTTGCTGGCGATCAAGAAAGTCCTCGAAGAAATCCTCGGACGGCGCGCCCGGCTGGGGAGGAGCGGGCATATTCTGCACGCCCTTGAAGGCCTGTTCGGTTGAAATGTTTACCACGGCCCCCTGAAGCTTGGAGGCAAGATCAGCGACGGAACCGGGCCCGCGTGTATGACCAGACTCTACGCCGGCAGGCGCGCTGTTGTTCGTGGTTCCAGTAAAGACAGTCAGAAGGGCCGCAAGCAGGGCGAAATTCAAAAGAGCTGCGCTGTTTTTGGGCAAGCGCCGCGCCAGAAATTCTCTCAGGACACCGATCATTTTCACCGCAACTCCGCAAGTTCGCGACGTTAGCGCGAAACTCTATTTCTTAAATTGTTCATAGAGTGTAGCAAAAGCGATTGGACCTAACCAGAGGTTCGAAAAGGTTTGAGAGGGCTTCCTGACAACAGCCGAAAGCCCTCTCGAAAGTTTTACCGGGGCACGGTCGGCGTCGGCGCTGGCGTCGCCAGACCCGATGGATTATTGAAAAACTTGAAGAACTCGGAATTGGGCGAAAGCACCATCCGCGTATCTCCAGCTTTCAGCGCCTCCTCATACGCCTGCATGGACCGATAGAACGAGAAGAAGTTCGGGTCCTTGCTAAAGGCGTCGGCATAGATCTTGTTGCGCAGGCCGTCGCCTTCGCCTCGGGCGAGTTCGGCGTCGCGGGTGGCTTCAGCGATAATGACCGTCACCTGCCGATCAGCGTTCGACCGTATGGTCTGGCCGGCCTCGGCGCCTTGCGCGCGGATTTCAAAGCTCTCGCGTTGACGCTCCGTCTGCATGCGGCGGAAAATTGCCTGACTGTTCGGCTCGGGCAAATCCGCGCGCTTGATGCGAACGTCGACAATTTCCATCCCGAGATTTTTCGCGTCGGCGTTCACAGTTGAAGCGATCTGGCTCATCAGCGCCTCGCGTTTGTCACGAACGACCTCGACAAACGTTGCGGTGCCGAGAACCCGGCGCAGGGTCGAGTCGATGATGTTGTCTAGGCGGCTCGATGCGCCAATTTCGTTCCGCACAGTCTGGTAGTAGAGCAGCGGGTTGACAATCCGATACCGTGCGAATGCATCCACCACCAACCGCTTCTGATCGGAGGCAATAACCTCCTGCGGTTGAGAGTCGAGCTCAAGAATACGCTTGTCGAAATATTCGACGTTCTGAACAAACGGCAGCTTGTACTTCAAGCCGGGGTCCGTCACGACTTTAACCGGATCGCCGAATTGCAGAACAATCGCCTGTTGCGTCTGGCTGACGATGTAGAACGAGTTCAGGCCGACGAACGCTGCCCCACCGAGCAGGATGAGGAAAATAACGGATAACGTTCTCATCTGTCACCTCCCGTCGCGCCATCGCGGCGTCTTGCAACTTCGTTGAGCGGAAGATACGGCACTACGCTGCCAGCTCCGCCTTTTTCATCGATAATGATCTTGTCCATGTTGCCGAAAACCCGTTCCATGGTTTCGAGAAACATTCGCTGGCGAGTGACTTCCGGCGCCTTGGCATATTCCTCGTAGACCTTCAGGAAGCGCTGGGTGCGACCGGTCGCCTCGGCAACCGCCTGCTCGCGATACGCTTGGGCTGCTTGAATGATCTTCTGCGCTTCGCCTCGGGCTTCCGGAATGACCTTGTTGGCGTAACCTTGAGCTTCGTTCTGGATTCGCTCCTGGTCGGCGCGCGCGGCCTGAACGTCGCGGAATGCGTCGATGACCTGTGATGGCGGGTCGACTTTTTGCAGGTTGACCTGCTGGATTTCAACGCCGGCGCCATAACTGTCGAGCGTTTTCTGCATCAACGCCAGAACCGCATCCTCAGTTTCCTTACGACTTTTCGTCAGGATTGGCGTGATATCCTGTGCACCGGTTACCTCGCGCATCGCGCTTTCAGCAACGGCCTTAACCGTGGATGGGGCGTCCTGAATGTTGAACAGGAATGCGGGTGCGTCCTTGATCCGCCAAAGCACGATGAAGTCAACGTCGACGATGTTTTCGTCGCCCGTCAGCATCAGGCTCTCTTTGGGAACGTCGCCGCTCACCGGAGCCGAGCCAGTGAAGGTCGAACTCGCAGCGCTGTAAAAGCCGACTTCAGTACGGTTGTAGAACGTCACGTTCGGCGTGAACACGGTCTCCACCGGATGCGGCCAGCGGAAGTTCAGGCCCGGATTGAGCGTGCGGTCGAACTTGCCGAAGCGCAGCACGACGCCGATCTGCTCAGGCTGAACGCGCACTGTAAATCCGTAAATGGCGATGGCGACAAGGCCGCCGAACAGCAGCACGGCCACGAGAAGGCCGCTCATCCCGCCGCCTGGCATGGCCTGCTTAAGGCGATCCTGGCTGCGTTTCAGAAGTTCCTCGAGGTCTGGCGATGGTCCGCCCGGACCGCTGGGACCTTGTCCCCATGGGCCTCCGCCGCCTCCGCTGCCGCCCTTCCAGCCGCCGCCGCCGTTTTGACTGCTCCAAGGCATGGTCGTGTATCCCTTTCCAGTATGCTCAAGCGCTTAATGCTGATTTGCGTCGAATGACTTTAAAGCGCTGAAAATATTAACGCCCGGTTCGCCGCCGTAAGATTTTGATCGTGATGAGCGATCTACACGCTTTATAAGCATGCGAAGTGCGCTGTGCAATGGATGGTACGGGCGCGGAAGGGCGCAGTTTCGCGCGCTACGATTAATTTTTGGCAATATCGCACGTGCGCAGCGCCTCTGTGATGCCGGATCAGGCGATCCGCTCGAAGACCTTGGCGGTGTAATCATGATCGTCGCCAACGCCGCGCGCATGAAACTGGCTGCCAGTTTCGCGCCATTCGGCGGCGTCCAGCGGGGCCAAATATACATCGCCGTCCACGACGGCATGTACGAGCGTGAGGTATACCCGCTGGGCGCGAGGCATGGCGCTGGCGAAAATTTCAGCGCCTCCGATGACGAATATTTCGTCCACGCCTGCGGCTTTTGCGCGGCTGCCAGCGAATTCAATAGCCTCGTCCACCGAGGTAAACGCAAACACGCCCTCGGCTTCAAATGCCGACCGGCTCACCACGATGTTATCGCGGCCATCGAGCGGCTTGCCCAGCGATGCGAAGGTTTTCCGGCCCATGATCATAGGCTTGCCGAGCGTAAGGCGACGAAACATCCGCAGCTCGGACTTCAGCCGCCATGGCAGATCGCCGTTGCGCCCGATCACGCCGTTCTCGGAAACCGCGACAATGAAGGAAATTGTGGGTTGCTGAATTGTCATACCGCGATCGGCGCTTTGATGGCTGGATGGGGGTCATACCCGCTCAGCGTGAAATCGCTGTATTGGAAGCTCGTAATGCTTTCGATCTCCGGGTTGAGGGCCATCGCAGGCAATGGGCGCGGGGTGCGCGCAAGCTGCTCCTCGGCCTGATCGAGATGATTGAGATAAAGGTGCGCATCGCCCAGCGTGTGAATGAACTCGCCCGGCTTTAGGCCGGTCGTCTGCGCCATCATCATCGTCAGCAGGGCATAGGATGCGATGTTGAACGGCACGCCGAGAAACACATCCGCCGAGCGCTGATAAAGCTGGCAGGACAGGCGACCGTCGGCGACGTAGAACTGGAACAGGCAGTGGCATGGCGGCAGCGCCATCGCATCGACCTCCGCCGGGTTCCATGCGCTGACGATATGGCGGCGCGAGTCCGGATTTTTGCGCAACGAGTTCTGCACGGCGATGATCTGGTCGATTTCGCGCCCGCCCGGCGCCGTCCACGACCGCCATTGCTTTCCATAAACCGGCCCAAGCTCGCCATCCGCGTCCGCCCATTCATCCCAGATCGTAACGCCGTTGCTCTGCAGGTAGCGCACATTTGTCGCACCGGAGAGAAACCAGAGCATTTCGTGGATGATCGATTTCACATGCAGCCGTTTCGTGGTGACGAGCGGAAAACCGTCCGCGAGATCAAACCGCATCTGCCAGCCGAACACCGAGCGCGTGCCCACGCCCGTGCGATCGCCGCGCTCCACACCGCGCTCCTTCACATGCCGCAACAGGTCTAGATATTGATTCATCACCGATATCTTACATGATTTGCCGCTACATCGTATATGAGGAAGAGTCATTAACTACTCTTTCCAAACACAACAATTTGTGGCTTAATATAATTTGCGAAGATATAGAATCGTAATCGAGTATTCATTATCCTGACAAATGCAAATACAGTATGATAAGAAAAATTAGTGAAATTCTGGAGATTGCAAATGCATATAAGAAAAGTCACTTTTGCCGTGTTCGCAGCATTACTAATAACAACCCCAACCTGGGGTCAGCAATCAAAAGGAGATATATGCTTGTTGTACTGTCCGCAGATTGCTGCTTGCACTCTAACTATATCTGATAAAGATCAAAGTTGCTTGTGTAAGTGCAACACGTTTCCTGAATACACTAATGAAAAATTCATAGAACTTTATGACAGCCCACTAAAACTGCAGTTAACGAAAAGCGCTTCAGGAGATGTTGTGTCGTTCAGCCCCGCGCCGTTATCAGATACTAAAGCGCCGGGATTAAACATTCCTGACATCGTTGCTCGCGAAACCTCACCTCATCCTCGTGCCGAACCGGGAGACACACCTCGAGACGTTCACGAGCGATTGGAGCGTGAAAAAGCCATGAACGCAGCTGATCGCGCCATGAATGATATGCGTGCGGAACGGGGGAAACGTGGCAATTAGAATTTATAGCTATTTGATTTCATAAAAAGGTCAATTAACCAGTCAGGCTTGGTCTGTTTAGACTCGTCTTTTTGCCATTTATGTTTTCTCAGAGTAGATGTGCCTCCACGCGCTTGCGGATCGCGGCGAGTTCGGCCTTCACCTCGCGCAGTTCCTTGACGATCTCGCCCATGTTTGCCGCGTCGCGCACGCGGTCGGCGGCCATTTCGGCCTCCTGCTCCTGCTGCATGGCGTCCACGATGATGCCGATGAACAGGTTCAGCACGGCAAAGCTGGTGGAGAGGATGAAGACGAGGAAGAACAGCCACGCGGTCGGATGCTTTTCCATCACCTGGTTGGCCATGTCAGCCCAGCCCTCAAGCGTCATGACGACGAACAGCGAGAACGCCGATTGGCCTAGCGTGCCGAACAGATCGGGCGCCGCCTCACCATAGAGCTTGGTCGCCATCACCGAGAACACGTAGAGGATGAGCAGCAGCAGCATGATCACGGCGCCCATGCCGGGGATCGCCTGCATCAGCCCGTTCACCACGCGGCGCATCGATTGCACTGTCGAGATCAGCCGCAGCGCGCGGATGATGCGGAGCGAGCGGAGCACGGCGAGGTT
>JBGSLP010000150.1:0-4058 GCA_041740655.1 Alphaproteobacteria bacterium | reverse complement strand
CGTCGCGCCCGCCGGACATGGCAGCGCGGGGGCCGCGATCGACTTGGCGCCGCTCGAAACAGCGAAGGACAAGCTTTCGCGCCACATGGCGGCCCACGCCCGCACGCTCGACCGCGTAGCGACCGCGGTGTCAATTTTCGGCCCAGATCAACGGCTGGTTTTCTATAATCAGGCCTATCTCGATTTCTGGGGTATCGAGGCGGAATGGCTGGACACCAAGCCGCAGCTTGGCGAAATTCTCGACCGGTTGCGCCAATCGCGCCAGTTGCCCGAGCAGCGCAATTATCGCACCTGGCGCGAGGAACAGCTCAAAGCCTACCAGAGCGCGGAGGGCCACGAGGACTGCTGGCATCTACCGGACGGCCGCAGCGTGCTGGTGGTCATCGACCAGCGCCCCGATGGCGGCGTGACCCTGCTCCATGACGATGTGACCGAGAAGTTCGCGCTTGAGTCACGCTATAACGCGCTCATTCACGTGCAGCGCGAAACGCTCGATCATCTGCGCGAAGGCGTCGCCGTGTTCGGGTCGGATGCGCGGTTGCGGCTGTTCAATCCGGTTTTTGTCTCAATGTGGCAACTCAATGCCGCCGTGCTTGAGCGCGGACCCCATATCGACGAGGTGGCGCTCATCTGCCGGACGCCCAATTCGGACGAAGACCCGTGGGTTTCCGCAAAACAGGCGGTCACAAACGTCAACGACAAGCGCCAGCCGTTCGACGGCTTCCAGAACCGCGCCGATGGCAGCGTCATCGCCTATGCCGGGGTGCCGCTGCCGGATGGCGGCACGCTGCTCACCTATATCGACATCACCGACCGGAAGCGCGTCGAGCAGGCGCTGATCGAGCGCAACGAGGCGCTTGAGGCCGCCGACCGGCTCAAAAACGCCTTCATCAGCCACGTTTCGCGCGAGCTGCGCACGCCGCTCACCAACATCATCGGCTTCTCCGAACTGCTCGTCAGCCAGCATTTCGGGCCGCTCAATCCCAAGCAGCGGGAATATATGAACGACATCAGCTCATCAAGCGTGGCTCTGCTGTCCATCATCAACGACATCCTCGATCTGGCGGTCATCGACGCGGGCGCGCTGGAATTAACGCTTGCGCCTGTGTCTATACAGGACGTTATTGACGCGGCGGAGCTTGGCGTGCGCGACCGACTCGCGAAAAGCGGTCTGCATCTCGAAATTCAGGTCGCGCCGGAAGTCGGGCAGATCATGGCGGACGGGCAGCGGCTGACGCAAATTCTGTTCAACCTGCTCTCGAACGCCATCGGCTTTTCGGAGGAGGGAAGCGTCATCACGCTCAACTGCCGCCGCGAGAACGCACGCATAGCCTTCACCGTGCAGGATATGGGCTGCGGCATTCCGGAAGAATTCCAGAAAACGGTGTTCGAGCGGTTCGAGAGCCGCACGCTTGGCTCCGGCCATCGCGGCGCGGGGCTGGGCTTGTCGCTCGTCAAAAGCCTCGTCGAGATGCATGGGGGCGAAATTCGCCTGCGGTCATCGCCCGGCGCCGGCACGACCGTGACCGTGCTCATGCCCGATGGCGGCCCGAAGCGCTATTCCCACATCGCGGCGGATCGAAAAGACCTCGCGGCGGCGGGTCAGCGGGCGATTTCAGCCATATTTTCCTCATAACGCCGGAGAGTGGCAACGGCTGAATGGCTCCAATGACCTCTCTCGACACGATCTCAGTGCAGCTTGCGGTCGGACCGCTCCATCTTGGCGGCGTGGCGCGGCTAGCGCGCATTATCGCGCCGATGTTAAAGGCCGGCGATGTCATCGCGCTGCAAGGGGAGATCGGCGCGGGCAAGACCGAGTTCTCGCGATTCCTCATACGGGCGATTACTGGGGATAACGCGCAGGACGTGCCAAGCCCGGCGTTCTCGCTCCATCAAACCTATCAAACAGCGCGCTTTCGCATTTCGCACTTCGACTTCTACCGTCTAAAAAGCGAGAGTGAGGCGCTGGAACTCGGGTTGTCCGAGACGCTGGCGAGTGACATGACAATCATCGAGTGGCCGGAACGGGTCGGCGAAAACCTCATCGAAAACGGGTTGCAGATTACTTTAACCGAGACGCTGGACGCTGGATCACGGGCCATCGCCATCACCGGTCACGGGTGCTTTGCCCAGCGGCTGCCGCGAATGCTTGAGATTTTCCACTTCCTCGGCGCGGGTGACTGGGCTGAGGCGAAAATCTCGGCGCTTACCGGCGACGCCTCCGCCCGCATCTATTATCGGCTGCATCGCGGCGCTGAAACCGCCCTGCTCATGGATTGGCCCCGCCAGCCGGACGGCCCGCCGATCCGCGACGGCAAGCCCTATAGCCAGATCGCGCATCTCGCGGAGGGCGTGACGCAATTCGCCGCCATCGCTGCGGCCCTTGGCGAAACACCGCTGGGCGTGCCAGCCATTTACCAAAGCGATCTCGATCGCGGATTGCTTATCCTGCAGGACTTTGGGGATGAGGTTCTCCAGACCCTTGCAGCATCCGGGGCGGACATGGCGCCGCTTTGGAGGCTAGGCGTCGATGGCCTCATCGCGCTGCGCAACCATGCGCCTCCACAAACGCTGTCAGCGAACGGCGAAGCCTGGCCGATGCGCCGCTACGACCACGAAGCGCTCGGCATCGAAACTGAGTTGCTGCTCGACTGGTATCTGCCGGAGATGACAGGCACCGCGCCCCCGCCGGATGCAAGACGCGCGTTTTTGAGCGCGTGGCGCGGGCATTTCGACTGGCTCGCGACGCAGGATCGTGAGATTGGCTGGGTGCTGCGCGATTACCACTCGCCAAACCTCTTGCTGCGCGGCGCCGAAAGCGGCCTTGCGCGTCTGGGCGTCATCGACTTCCAGGATGCGCTGGTCGGGCATCGCGCCTACGACCTCGCGGCGCTTTTGCAGGACGCCCGCGTTGACGTTCCCTCTGCCCTCGAACAGGACATGCTGGCGCATTATCTCGAAGCCGCCAGCCGCGATCCGCAATTCGACGCCCTCGCCTTCCGCCGCGCTTACGCAACCCTTGGCGCACAGCGCGCGACCAAAATTCTGGGGATTTTCGTGCGTCTCCACAAGCGCGACGGCAAACCGGCTTATTTGCGCCACATCCCACGGATCGCGTCGTACCTGAAGCGCAATCTGGACCACCCGGATTTGGCCGATCTGAAAGAATGGCATAAAGAGTATCTGCCGAATCTTTGAAGGGAGCTTGCCCGCATGGGTCAGCGCATCACAAAAGCTATGGTGCTGGCGGCGGGGCTTGGGACCCGAATGCGCGCGCACTCGGACGCTATTCCAAAGCCGTTGGTCCGGCTCGGCGGGCGCGCGCTGATCGATCATGTGCTCGACCGGCTCGCGGCGGCTGGCGTCACGGACGCGGTGGTGAACGTCCATCATCTTGCGGATCAGCTTGAGGCGCATCTCGCGAGCCGCGGGGCGCCGCGCATAACGATTTCCGACGAGCGCGGGCTGTTGCTGGAAACCGGCGGCGGTGTTGCCCGCGCGCTTAACGCTTTCGACGGCGCGGCGTTCATCATTCACAATGCCGACTCGGTCTGGATCGAAGGGCCGCACGCCAACATCCCCGCCATGATTGACGCGTGGGACGGCGAGGCGATGGACGCGCTACTCATGCTCGCGCCGGTGGAGGCAAGTCTCGGTTATGGCGGGCGCGGAGATTTCCACCTCGGCGAAGACGGACGGGCCGTGCGGCGCGATAAGGGCGAACCGGCGCCATTCGTGTTCACGGGCGTATCGATTGCGCATCCGCGATTGTTCGATGGCTGCCCGGACGGCGCCTTCTCGCTCAATCGTGTGTGGGATCGCGCGCTGGCTGCGGGCCGCGTCTATGGCGTCGAGCATCGCGGGTTGTGGATGCATGTCGGCGATCCGGCCGCCCTCGCCGATGCCGAGGCCGCGTTGCAGCAGCTTCAGGCCGCCCAGTGAGAGGCGGCAAGCCGAATACCTTCACCATAAGCCCCGGCGCGCCGTTTCTCAATACGCTCGCGCGGGCGGTCGTGAGCGGCGATCTTCTTTCGCTGACAGCGCCACCATCACAGCTT
>JBGSLP010000149.1:0-9258 GCA_041740655.1 Alphaproteobacteria bacterium | reverse complement strand
ACCTCGGACGCGATGGGCGCGCACGAGGATGAGGGCGCGCATGGAATCGCGCACGGATTGAAGCGTCTGCCCTTGCGTGATCTCGACGCCTTGCTCCTGCGCCTTGGCGGTGATCTTTTTCTCGATCTCACGCTCGACCTGGCCGAAGTCGCCGGCCAGCGCCTGCACCAGATCGCCATCGGCGGCGAGCGGCCAGTCCGTCCGTTTCCATGACGGGCCGCTGACTTCCGCGACCACATCTTCCTTGCGCTCTTTCAGGTCGGTGAAGAATGCACGCCAGTCGGCGCTGACAGTTCCCGGATTATCCTGAAATTTTCCGTAGAGGTCTTCGATATAGCTGGAGTTTGCGCCGTGCAGGAAAGACGTGCGCGCAAACAGTTCATTCAAGTTTTGCCGTGTCATAACCTAAAAACCCAAAAGCGGCGATTGATGACGCCGCGCCTTCATCTTAAATGTTGTGGCCGGACTCAGCCGTTCAGAAGCTTCGCCAGAGTTGTGCCGAGCGCCGCAGGATTGTCGGCCACTGTGACGCCCGCAGACCTCATCGCCTCGATTTTGTCGCCAGCCGATCCCTTGCCGCCCGAGATGATGGCCCCAGCGTGCCCCATGCGTCGTCCGGGCGGCGCCGTCACGCCGGCGATGAAGCCGACAACGGGCTTTTTAATTTTGGACATCTTCAGAAATTCCGCGCCTTCTTCTTCGGCCGAGCCGCCAATTTCGCCGATCATGATGATCGACTTCGTTTCGTCGTCGGCGAGAAACATTTCCAGCACGTCCACGAATTCCGTACCCTTGACCGGGTCCCCGCCAATGCCGACGCACGTTGTCTGGCCTAGTCCAACCGCAGTTGTCTGGTGAACCGCTTCATAGGTAAGCGTTCCCGAACGGGAGACAATGCCTACAGAGCCGCGCTTGTGAATGTGACCGGGCATAATGCCGATCTTGCACTCGTCAGGGGTAATGACGCCGGGGCAGTTCGGCCCGATAAGGCGCGTTTTGGAGCCGGAGAGCGCGCGCTTCACACGCACCATATCTAGCACCGGGATGCCCTCGGTGATTGTGACGACAAGCGCGATCTCGGCGTCGATGGCCTCCAGTATTGCGTCGGCGGCGAGCGGCGGCGGCACGTAGATAACCGAGGCGTTGCAGCCGGTCGCATGCTTGGCTTCGGCGACCGTGTTGAATACCGGGAGCCCGATATGGGTAGCGCCGCCCTTGCCGGGCGTGACGCCGCCGACCATCTTGGTGCCATAGGCGATGGCCTGCTCGCTGTGAAAGGTTCCCTGCGCGCCCGTAAGACCCTGGCAGATGACTTTCGTGTTTCTATCGACCAATACCGCCATATTCGAGAGCCTTTATTTAGGTTGGTTAGAGGCGCTTTCGTGAAAACCGCCTAAAGGTTGCGTAGTCTTAAAAGGATTTATGACCTGAACGTCGCCGTATTTCTGCCAATCGTTCAAATCTTCACTATATACTTTAGGTGCGCCAAGAAATTGGGCCGCCGCGATAATAACTCCATCCCAATACGAAGTTTTATAACGCTGAGAGATTTCAACACCCGTCTTCACGAGACTTGCATCTACCGCAACAAACGGTTGCTCCTCCAGCATTTCAATCCACTCGAGCGCGGCCTCGCTTGACATGGCGTAGTCCGCTTTACGTGTTACTGTGACGTAGAATTCCTGCATAATCTGTGCGGAGGTTCCAAACTTTTCGGTCTCGATCAAATTAATCGCTTTTGTCTTTTTTGCTCGATGCGCCGGGTTCCTCGAAACCGCGTAGAGTAGAATGTTCGTGTCGAGGAAGCTGTCGACTTTCATAAATTTCTTCGCGGTTCCATTTCCAGTCGGCGCCGGGATCCCAGGTAGACTCCCGCGCCAGTTCAACAAGTCTTCTACGAGCGTTAGCCGCTCTATCTTCCTGAGCAGCGAGGCGCGTGAGATAATCCCGCACTAGCCCGTTCACGGTCGTGTTGTGCTTCGTTGCGTACTGACGCGCCGCGGCCAGCACAGTTTCATCAATCGCTAAAGTCACATTTTTCATGGCTTCTCTCCATCACAGCTACACAGTTTATGTGTGACTGTGTAAAAATTCAAGCCGCCTTGCGTACCTCCGCCACGATCTTCTCCGCTGCGTCCGCCAGATTGTCCGCCGGGATGACGGCAAGGCCGGAGTTGCGCAGGATCTGCTTGCCCAGTTCCACATTCGTGCCTTCAAGCCGGACGACGAGCGGCACCTTGATGGCCATTTCGCGGGCCGCAGCGATCACGCCCTCCGCGATGATGTCGCAGCGCATGATGCCGCCGAAGATGTTGACCAGAATGCCCTTCACATTGGGGTCGGACAGGATGATCTTGAACGCTTCCGTCACCTTCTCCTTGGTGGCGCCGCCGCCGACGTCGAGGAAATTGGCGGGCTCCGAGCCGAACAGCTTGATGATGTCCATAGTCGCCATGGCAAGGCCTGCGCCGTTCACCATGCAGCCGATCTGGCCATCCAGCTTCACGTAGGAGAGATCGAAGCGCGAGGCCATCACCTCCGCCGGGTCTTCTTCGCTCAGGTCGCGCAGGGAGACCACATCCGGATGCCGGTAGAGGGCGTTGCCGTCGAAATTGACCTTGGCGTCAAGGCAGACAAGGCGGTTGTCTTTCGTGACGATAAGCGGGTTTATCTCAAGCTGGCTCATGTCTTTCTCGGTGAAAGCCCGGTAGAGGTCGCCGATGAGTTTGACGCACTGCTTCATGAGATCGCCGGACAAGCCCAGCGCAAAGCCGATCTTGCGGCCATGGAATTGCGAGTATCCGGAGGCTGGGTCGATGTCGAGCGTGAGGATTTTCTCCGGCGTCGAGTGCGCCACTTCCTCGATGTCGACGCCGCCTTCGGTGGAGGCGATGATGGAAATGCGCGATGTGGCCCGGTCGATGATGAAGGAGAGATAAAGCTCGCGCTCGATGTCCGACCCGTCTTCCACATAGAGCCGGTTGACGACTTTGCCCTCGGGGCCGGTCTGGATCGTGACCAGTGTTTTGGAGAGCATCTGATCTGCGGCTGTCCGCACGTCATCTATGGAGCGAGCCAGACGCACGCCGCCTTTATCGCCCGCATCCGCCTCCTTGAATTTGCCCTTGCCGCGTCCGCCCGCGTGGATTTGCGCTTTCACGACATATAGCGGCCCATTCAGGGTTTTGGCGACCGCGACGGCTTCCTCCGGGGTGAATGCGACGCCGCCCTTGGATACGGGCACGCCGAAATCGCGCAGTAGGGCTTTGGCCTGATATTCATGGATGTTCATCGCTAAATTTCCTCACGCGCCGGACATATGGGCCAGACCTGGCGCAATGCGCATGCAGGTCTCGACAAGATTTTGCACTGCTTCCACCGACCGGCGGAAGTCAAGGCGCTCATGCGTATTCAAGTCGATCTCGATCACTCGCTCGACGCCCTTTGCGCTGATGACGCAAGGGACCCCGACATACAGGCCTTTAACTCCATATTCGCCGTTGAGATACGCCGCGCATGGGAGAACGCGCTTCTGATCCTTAAGATAGGATTCCGCCATCACGATCGCGGAGGCGGCTGGCGCATAATAGGCTGAGCCGGTTTTCAGCAGGCCAACAATCTCGGCGCCGCCGTCGCGGGTGCGCTGGACAATCTCGGTCAGGCGCTCGTGAGTTATCCACCGCATTTTCACCAGATCGGGCAGCGGGATGCCGGCGACAGTCGTGTAGCGGGTGAGCGGCACCATCGTATCGCCATGGCCGCCGAGCACGAACGCCGTCACATCCTCGACCGACACGTCGAATTCCTGCGCAAGGAAATAGCGGAAGCGCGACGAATCGAGAACGCCCGCCATACCGACCACCTTCTGGCGCGGCAGGCCGGATACCCGGTGCAGCGCCCACACCATCGCGTCGAGGGGGTTGGTGATGCAGATCACGAAGGCGTCGGGCGCATATTTCTTGATGCCGGACCCGACCTGCTCCATGACCTTGAGATTGATCTCCAGCAGATCGTCGCGGCTCATGCCCGGTTTGCGCGGCACGCCCGCCGTCACGATCACAACATCGGCGCCTTTGATGTCGGCGTAATCGTTGGTGCCCTTGAAGTTGCAGTTGAAACCGTCAGCCGGGGAGGATTGCGCGATATCGAGTGATTTACCCTGCGGTGTGCCTTCCAGCACGTCGAAAACCACTACATCGCCCAACTCCTTGAGGCCGATCAGGTGAGCGAGAGTGCCGCCGATCATGCCCCCGCCAATCAGGGCGATCTTGCTGCGCGCCATAGACAACTCCTTTTTAATCGATAAAAGTTGAATTAACTTTCACTAAGCAGCCAGTTTAAAAAACATTAATCTGGCCTTTGCTACTCCCAAAGCCGGGTAATTTGCAAGTCAGTCAATAGTCTGTTGAAACAGCGTTGCGTGCAAGCAATGTGACAATAGCGGGCGCGCATGACCATTTTGTCGGCTCGCCTAGAAAGCCCCCGCTCTTTGATCCTGCCATTCGTCCGCCGCCTTCTGCGCCTTTTCGCGGGCGTCGGGCGAAAGTTTTGCAACGAATAAGTCCATCAGCGGATCGCTCACCCCAGCGTTGCGCGCGAGTAGGTGCCATTTCGCCGAGGCGACCGGATTGTAATCCGTGCCCACGCCAAACCGATAAGCGCGCGAAACCCGGTTTTGGGCAACCGGATTGCCTTTGTCGGCCGCAGCTTCCAGATATTTCAGCCCTATGACTTCATTTTTGGGCACGATGGGGACTTCCAGGCCATTTTTTTTGATGCTGCGCCCGTTGATGAGCGTCACGCCATATTCAAGCTGGGCGTCGATGAGGCCTGCCTTGGCGGCTAGTTCTGTCCAGTAAGCGGCCTTGGCGTAATCCTGCTCGACGCCGCGACCGGCGCTGTAAAGCGACCCCAGATCGAATTGTGCTTGCGGATGCTCCTGCACGGCCGCCTTTTCGAAATATTGCGCGGCCTTCGCGAAATCCTGCGGTCGGGTTTCGCCTTCGACGTAAATCAGCGCGAGATTGTAATTCGCGAGCACATGGTTTTTCTGCGCCGCAAGTTCGAGGAAGCTGACCGCCTTATCCGGGTTTTTATTAATTCCGCGCCCCTGCAGAAGCATCATGCCAATCTGGAATTGCGCGTTGAAATCGCCCAGCGCCGCGCCCTGCGCGTAAGCCTCGGCTGCCTTTACCTCGTCCTTGATAGCGCCGAGGCCCTGCTCGTAAATCTGCCCAATAAGGGTGTAGGCCTGCGGCTCGTTCTTGGCCGCTGCCTCCTTGGCAAGCTTGAGCGCCTCGACATAGCGGCCCTCGTCAAAGGCCGCGTAGGCGGGGTCATCGTTTACGGGCCTGGTTTCGGTGGTGAACGGTTTGGCGGGCGGCGCTGCGGCTTTCGGCTTTTGCGCGAAGCTTGGATGCGCGCTCATCGTCCCCAGCGCCAGGGCGCAAAGTAGGGTTCTGAAATTCGCCCCCGGCTTCTCGTTTTGCATACCGCTTACCTATCGCTGACGCCGCCATTCAAAATGAGGCGGTTCAGTTCACTCACAGCTTCAATCGGACCCTTTGGGTCGCGCCATATGAGCGAGTCGACCGCGATGAAGTCCGCGCCTGCGGCGATCAATTCGGCGGCTTCAGGATACCCGCCGCGATGCCACGCCACGCACGGAATTTCGATCAGGTCCGCCCACCAGCGCACAATATCCGCAATTGGGCCGATTTCGTGGTCATCGTCGGGAGCGCGGCGCCCGAAGCTCACATAGTCCGCCCCGGCCTCGCCGCAAACCATGCCCTCATGACGCGATAAGATAGCGTGCGCGCCAATGACAGCCCCGTCTCCGAGTCGTGACCTCGCTCCGGCAATGGTGTCGCTCGGCAGCGTCAGATTTGTGAGATGCAGCCCATCCGCGCCGACCCTCTCGGCGAGATCGGCGTCGTTTTCCACCAAAGCAACCACGCCAGCGCTTTTTGTCAGCGCGATGAGGTCGCGCGTAAGCTCATCGCCGAATGCGGCCACCGCCTCCGGTTTGAACAACATGCAAGCAACCAGCCCTCCCGACAGAGCCTCCTCGATGGAGGAGCGCGCAGCCGGGAGGGGGAGATCGGAGATTGAAAGGTAAATTTGGCAGCGGGGCGTTTGAACCATTGCTATTTATTGCTATCCCCGCTCGCTTGATGGCGCGCGGGGACGGCTGGCTCCGCTCAAATCAGTTTCGCCATCGCCGCAGCCGTATCGAGCATGCGGCAGGAGAATCCCCACTCGTTGTCATACCAGGCGAGCACGCGCACGAGACGCCCTTCAATAATCTGCGTCTGCTCCAGGTCGAACGTGCAGGATGCAGGGTCGTGATTGAAGTCCACCGACACCACCGGGTCGCGCGTCACGTTCAGAACGCCTTTCAGCTCCTGCAGCGATGCGCGCTCCATGGCGGCGTTGATCTCGGAAACCGTCGTCTCCCGTGTTGGTATGATCGTCAGGTCGATGAGCGACACATTCGGCGTCGGCACGCGTATCGAAGTGCCGTCGAGCTTGCCGTTCAACTCCGGCAGCACGAGGCCCACGGCTTTCGCGGCGCCGGTCGTGGTCGGGATCATCGACAGGGCGGCGGCGCGGGCGCGGCGCAGGTCCTTGTGCGGCAGATCGAGAATCCGCTGATCGTTCGTGTATGAATGCACCGTCGTCATGAAGCCCTGGTTGATGCCGCAAAGGTCGTTCAGGACCTTCGCGATTGGCGCAAGGCAGTTCGTCGTGCACGACGCGTTCGACACGACCATGTGGTCGCGGTTGAGTTTCTCGTGGTTGACGCCATAGACGACGGTCATGTCGGCGCCTTTGGATGGCGCGGAAACGAGCACGCGCTTGGCGCCCGCCTGCAAGTGCACGATCGCCTGCTCCTTGTCCGAGAAAATGCCCGTGCATTCCATGGCGATGTCGATGTTCATCGCTTTCCATGGCAGCTTGGACGGATCGCGCTCGCTGAGAACCTGAATAGGGCCGAAGCCGACATCCATCGTCGTCCCTTCAACCTTGACCTCGCCTGCAAAACGGCCATGCACGGAGTCGTATTTGAACAGGTGAGCGTTCACATCGATGTCGCCGATGTCGTTGATTGCAACGACAATGATGTCGTCGCGGCGGTTCTCGACCACCGCTCGCAGGATGTTGCGCCCGATGCGGCCAAATCCGTTAATCGCTACTCTTACTGCCATATCGTTCTCCAAGCCCGCAAATGCTGCGCGGCGGCATTTCGGTAATGTCCAGGTTATGCGCTCTTTTTGCGGTTTCGCGGCGAAAACGCAAGCCCTCCATCCGCCTCGTGGAAACAACTTTCGTTTATGCCGCGAGCAAGCAAGATGGCGAGATTGCTGCTGTTGTTTACTTAACGTTTAATTAACCCTGTCGCCATAAACTTGGAAATAACATGACGCCAGAGTTGCGTCCCGTCGTGACAACATTAAGATTTAAGTAAGACGGGCGCGCTTTACAGCGGGGCTTGGCGAGCTTTTCGAGGTTATTCGCGGAACGGTCGCTTGACGCGCATTTTAAGGATTGCCAATGTGCCTGACGGTTCTGGGGCAATATCTTAAAGCGGCGGGCGAACAACGTGGAGAAGAAAAGCAAGGCGAAGCAGCCGCGCGGCGCCAAGGCGTCGACTGTCGCCTCTGCGCCGGTGGCGGAGAGTGCGAAGTCAAAGCGGGTTTCTAAAAGCGCGTTGGCTGAAAAAAGCGCAAAGACTAGCGAAGTCGACGCGCTGAAGCAGGAAAATGCGAGACTTAAAGTCGATCTTGAGGCCGCGAACGCTCGTCGGGATGAGATTATGCTCGTCACGGCGGACGTGACGAAAAGGCTGGACGCGGTTATCGCGGCAATCCGCTCCATTGTGAAAAACTAGCGGGGCTACCTGATGGGGCCTCGCTTCAGGAGGCGGCATGGCTCAGGTAACCATATGCGTCAGTGGTCGCAACTATAAAATGGCTTGCCGCGACGGCGAGGAAAAGCGCGTGCTCGAACTCGCGGCAATTGTCGAGGAGCATGTCAAGGAAATCAAAGGCGGACTGAAACTTGTGCAGGAGGAGCGGCTGTTCCTCATGACGGCCCTCATGCTTGCCGATCAGTTGCACGAGGCTCGCGAGGAGCTTCAGCGCACCGCTCGCCAATTGGCGGATCTGCGCGCCGTGCAGATTATCGACGCCGCCCGCCCGGTCGAGACCGCGACGGCGACGATCGAGCGCCTCAATCCAAAAGCTGCCCGCGCCGCAGGCGGCTGATAAGTCCGGACACGGTAGCGCCCAGACTTATCCTGTTGGTTAGTTCGTGCGACGCGACGCCGACACGGCATAAGCTGCGGCGCGAGCCTGCAGGATCGGATCGTCCGATGGCTCAATGCCATCAGCCACAAGCACCGGATTGAAGATTGCGGCTTGGCACTCGTCCGCTGCCGACCCCGACAAGGCGCTTGTGACCGTCAGGCGGCCCATCAGCACAGTTTTGCGCTCGTCCGGCCATGCGACCGTCGGATTGAGCAGGTCGTCTCCCGCTTCCGGCAATTGCAGATAAAAGTCGAACGCGGCGGGCTTGGCCTTCAGGCGCGCCGGAAGCTCATCGGCATAGAATTGATCGGGTTTCGTCTTGAGTTCGTCTTCGGTGAGACCGACCTCGCCGCCGACGGGCTTCACGATCCAGCGACCCGAGGTGCGCTTGCCGTCCTTATCCACGAAATGGAACGTGTTCACGCCGAAATAGGGCATGTCGACATACGACGCGGCGACCGGCTTGCTTGAAATGTAGGCGCCCTGACGGGTCGTATGCGGGTTTGCGGCGGAAAATGCTTTGACCTTTTCCGGGTCCGGCTTGCCGGTTGCCGGATCGGGAAAGCGCGCCTGCAGGAAAGCCACCATTTCCGCCGGAGTTTTGGCGAAGTGGACGGGCGCCGAAACCAGCACGAACTCGGTTGCGCCATCCTCGGCCTCGATGCTGGCGGCCAGACCGCGGCTCGGGCCTTTCGCCTTATCCGAGACTTTCGGATTGCCGCCGCCAATGGAGAAGCGGATCGTGGCTGGCCTGCCTTTGCCGTCGAACAGTTGCGCCTTTGACAGCGCAGCAGCGCCGTCAGCGCCCTTGAATTCGCCCGAGGCGCAAACGCCCTTGGCGTGCGATGCTTTCGTGCCTTGTTGCTTGCCGAATACGCCGTTCAGCGCGTCGACGAGTTGCTCCGCAGAGCCATCCTGCGCCGAGGCGGCTCCCCCAAGCGCAAGGGTA
>JBGSLP010000148.1:0-3107 GCA_041740655.1 Alphaproteobacteria bacterium | reverse complement strand
GGCCACCGCATCCGCCGCATCGCGCACGCCCCACTGGCCGTTCAGCCGTTCGCGATAATCGCGCCCGTAGCCGGTCGAGCCGGAGTAATCGAGATCGAACACGGCGAAGCCGCGATTGGTGAAAAACTGCGTGCGCGGCTTCAAACCTCGCGCCGATGCCCCGGTTGGGCCGCCATGCGCCACGATGATCACCGGCGGGCGCCCGCCATGCATGCTGGTGAACTGCCCGTTCGTTGGAGGATAGTAGACGCCGTAAACCGGCTCGCGCTCCAGGTCGGTCAGCCGAACCGGCTCGCCGACGGAGATATCGGCGGCGTCGAGATCGAAGCTTGCGCTCGCTCGCAGCACCTCATGCGGGCCACCTGTCAGCGGCTGGCGGATGATGGCTCCAGCCTGCTTATCGGTCGCACCGATGGCCACGATCGCGTCCTCGTCCGCCGCGATATGCTCAATGCTGCAAAGGGCGGTTTCAACCTTTTCATACTCGCGATCCTGAAGATTCAAAACGCCCAGACTCACGCCGCCATTGCTTACGGTCGCCAGAGCGGCTTTTGCATCGGGGAGGAGCGCGTAAGAGCGTTGGTTGAAAGACCAGAGCGGACGCATCAAATCGTCGCCAGCAGTGTAAGGCGCGGTCATTCCGTCTTTTGCGCGGAATAAGTCGCCGTGATCGCCCTTGTCGGCTGCGAAAAACAGCGCGTTATCCGACGCCCATTCAGGCTGAAACGCCGCATAGTCAACGCCGCCCGCGATGCGACGTGGGAACTCCGGCGCGCCTGCTTCGTCTAGCGTCGACGTGTGAACCTCCGCCGCGTCCCACGGCATGGCGGGCAAATTCCACTGCAGCCACGCGAGGTGCGATCCGTCGCCGCTCATTCGGGGCGAGGCGTAGAAATCGGCGCCATCCACAAGGACTGCATGGGCCTGCGCGCCGGACTTGCCTAGGTCTATGGCGGCCAGAACATTTCTCGGTTGGGCGAGGCACGCGGAGTGGATTTCCGCCACACAAATGAGCCGGTTCCGCTTGACGTCGTGCGTGAAGTCCGCGAAACGCCAACCGGGCGCGTCGGTCACCTGCTGAGGCGCCTCGTCCTCCCCCACCAGATAAATCTGCTGGTCCGCGTTGTTAACGAAGAACAGCCCTGCGGCAGTCATGTGAAATTCGCCGCCGCCATACTCATGAACGCGGCTTCTGGCGGACCATGGCGGAGGCAGTATTTCCTCCGCCTCGCCGCCACGCGCTATGCGCATGAGGGTCACCCGGCCGCCTTCGCCCGGTCGGCCCTCGCTCCAATAGACGGCGCCATCGAATATCTCGACTCGCCCCAGGCGCAGGCTTTCGCCCGCCACGTCCGCAGCGCTGAGTTTGGATGGCCATGAGCCATAGGGAAGAGGAATTTTCGCCATCTCGCCACCGCCTAAAAATGCATCTCGCCATGGGAGCGCCAGAGAGGCGAATTTGCCCGGCAGGCCAGCGAAATGATTATAATGCAGGCGCCTCAAGGTCGCACCGCCACATATGCGGTCAACCCTTGTCACTCACCGCAAAATCTGTCAACTTTAAGAAAGTTAGGTCAGCCTTACTGTCCTTTGCGGCTTGGATTCCCGGCCCGCTTGAATTTCGCTTTTTCGAGAGAAAGCTGGTTCGCGGGGCGTAATTTTGCGCGCAAGTGCAGGCGGCTCGCCAGCTTCGGGGCTTTTTGGGAGAAGCTTCGGCAATGTCGTGCATTTAGATCGGGTTCGCGTCGTTTCTGCGGCAAAGCGCCTGACAATCCGGTGATCCATCGCATAGTTGTGAGGGGTAAGCGGACTGAACTGAATGCAACGGCGCAAATCAAGAATACAGGCTGAGGACGGCAACGCCCCATGACAAATCACACCTTCTACGGCGCCGCGAACGGTAACTCATCGCACCATCAGGAGCCAGGGCCGCAGGGTCTTTACCACCCCGATCACGAGCATGACGCATGCGGCCTCGGTTTCGTGGCGAACATGAAGAACCAGAAGAGCCACGCGATCATCGAAAAGGGCCTGCGGATTCTCTCCAATCTGGAGCATCGCGGCGCTGTGGGAGCCGATCCGAAAGCGGGCGATGGCGCTGGCATCCTCATCCAGACGCCGCATGAGTTCATGGCTAACGCTGCCGCATCGCTCGGATTCGCGTTGCCTGCGCTCGGGCATTACTGCGTCGCGCCAGTTTTCCTGCCGAAGGACGAGGCGGCTCGCGCGCATCTGCAAGCGATGCTGAACGAAGTGGTCGCCGCCGAAGGGCAGACCGTGCTCGGCTGGCGCGACGTGCCGGTCGATCAGTCGGTGCTGGGTTGGTCGGTGGTTGAAACCGAGCCCCATATGGCGCAGATTTTCATCGGGCGCGGCGCCGGATGCGCAACCGAGAGCGCGTTTGAACTCAAGCTGTTCGTCATCCGCCGTGTCGTCGAGTTGCGGATGAAAAGCGAAAAGCCGACGGGCCACGAGTTTTTCTACATCCCATCCATGTCGTCGCGCACGATCATCTATAAAGGCCTGCTGCTCGCGGACACGCTGGGCGAATATTATCTCGACCTGAAAGATCAGAGCATGGTGACGGCGCTTGCCATGGTTCACCAGCGCTTTTCCACGAACACGTTTCCAACATGGCGGCTCGCGCACCCGTTCCGCATGATCTGCCATAACGGTGAGATCAACACGCTTCGTGGCAACGTGAACTGGATGGCGGCGCGTCAGGCGACGATGAAATCCGAAGTGATCGGCGCCGATCTCGACCGGCTATGGCCGCTGATCCCGAAAGGGCAGTCGGATTCCGCATCGTTCGACAACGCGCTCGAACTTCTTGTGCGTGGCGGCTATTCTCTCGCGCACGCCATGATGATCCTGATCCCTGAGGCTTGGGCGGGCAATCCGCTTATGGACGATAATCGTCGCGCGTTTTACGAATACCACGCCGCGCTGATGGAGCCATGGGATGGCCCCGCCGGCGTCGCATTCACGGATGGCCGGCAGATCGGCGCAACGCTCGACCGTAACGGCCTGCGCCCCGCACGCTATATCGTGACGACGGACGATGAGGTGATTTTGTCGTCCGAGGTTGGCGTGCTGCCGATCCCCGA
>JBGSLP010000147.1:0-3911 GCA_041740655.1 Alphaproteobacteria bacterium | reverse complement strand
GCCCGTGCGCTGGCGCAGGAAAGCCGCATCCTGCTCGCCGATGAACCCGTCGCCAGTCTTGACCCGGACACCGCCGCGCAGGTGCTCGAACTCATGCACGCCTTGTGCAAGTCGCGCGGCCTCGCCATCCTGTGCACGCTGCACCAGCCGCACCTTGCCGCCAAATTCGCCGACCGCGTGCTGGAGATGCGCGCCGGCCGGATCGTTTAGCAGGTCGCCAAGACTTGACAGCGGCGGTGAAAAGCGCCCTAACATGCCATAGGATTTCCAACAAAAAAACAGACCGCGCACATGAAGATCAATGGCAACGAAATTCGTCCTGGCAACGTCATTCAATATGAAGGCGACATCTGGGTTGCGGTGAAAACGCAGGCGGTGAAGCCCGGCAAGGGTCCGGCCTACGCGCAGGTGGAGCTGAAAAGCCTGATCCATGGCACCAAACTCAACCAGCGCTTCCGGTCGTCGGAAAGCGTTGAGCGGGTGCGGCTGGAGCAGAAGGATTACCAGTTCCTGTATGTGCAGGGCGACATGCTGGTGTTCATGGATTCCGAGACCTACGAACAGCTTGAAATCCCTCAGGATTTTGTCGGCGAACGCGCCGCCTTCCTGCAGGAAGGCATGGTGGTGATGGTGGAGAGCCACGAGGGCCGTTCGATCGGCGTATCGCTACCCGATCAGGTCACGCTCAAGATCACCGAGGCCGATCCGGTCGTTAAAGGCCAGACAGCCGCATCGTCCTACAAACCGGCCATACTGGAAAACGGCGTGCGCATTCTCGTCCCGCCCTTTATCGGCACGGGCGAGCGCGTCGTCGTCGACACCAACGAATTGACCTACGTCCGCCGCGCCGAGTAGGCTACGCGCGCATTCGGCTTCTCCGAATAAATCACGAGATTGGCCCCGAACCTAATCGCGCCCTCTCGGTGACTTATCGCCTCGTCAATGATGCGGGCGACATACAGCGAGCACTTATCCGGCTCGATGCGTCGGTGCTCGACGGGGCGGCTGAACGGATATCCATAGCGGTTCAAAAGCTCGGCGTTTTCGAGATTGAATCTCTCGATTTCATCGGGAAGCATAAAGTTTATCCAGTCCCCCGCGCCTTCCGACCGCCGCACGCGGGTGAGGTCCGAGCCGACATCGCGCGAACCCGCGAGCATAGCCGCCAACTCCGGCGGGGTGATCGTGCGCGCGATGTAATCCTCGTAGCGCAGCACGAAATGCGGTCGCTCGATGGTTTGGAGAAAATCCTCGTAGCTTTCTCGACCGCTTTGCAGGGCCGGAATGCTGACCCCAAAGCGCTCCTCCAGCATGCGGCACATGTCATCGACCGACACGGCGTCAGGCCACCGCTCCTTCTGGCGAAAAACGTCGATCCACTCCTCGCGGATGCTTGGTGGGAGATCGTGATAAAAAAAGAAGTCGTAGGCCGCGTAATGCAGGCTACTAATGAATTCGTCGCGAGGGTCACGAACAATGCACACAATGTGGGTGAGGTCGAACCCCGCCCGGCCGTCAATAAGCGCCCTGAGATCGTCGAGGCGCCCGCTCCACGAATTAAACAGGATTTTCACCACGATCCCGCCCACCCCTTGCGGCAGCTCGTCCAGCGTGTTCGGCTCCATGCCGAAGCGCTCCAGGCCCAGAGTGTTATGGATCGTTTTCGCAATCGCCGTGGTGCCCGACTTTGGACGCCCCAGAACCAGAACGCGTTCGCTGCTCACCGATGGCTCCCTTTAAAACTTAAGGTTGCAACTCTAGTCGTCCCGATAGAGCTTTTCAACGCGACCCCGGTTGCTTTCCCACACCTGAACGCTTAATTCTGACGAACGCTCGCTTACGGCGGCGCCACCTTCCAAAAACTTCAAGGATTTGCCATGGCCGCCTCCGCGCTGATGACAGTGATGATGAACGCCGCGCGGAAAGCAGGCAAAAGCCTCGCGCGCGATTTTGGCGAGGTCGAAAATCTGCAGGTCTCGATGAAAGGCCCGGCCAACTTCGTGTCGGCGGCTGATCACAAGGCGGAAAAAATCATCTACGAGGAACTCGCCAAGGCGCGTCACGGTTATTCGTTCCTGATGGAAGAGCGCGGACTTGTCGAGGGGCCGGACAAAACGCACTGCTGGATTGTCGACCCGCTGGATGGCACCACAAACTTCCTGCACGCGATACCCCTATTCACGATCTCCATAGCCCTGCAGCGTGAGGGCGAACTTGTCGCCGGTCTCATATACAACCCCGTAACCGGCGATGTTTACGCCGCCGAGCGCGGCAAAGGCGCCTATCTGAACGACCAGCGCCGCTTGCGGGTCGCCGCGCGCAACAGCCTCGACGACGCGGTGATCGTCACAGGCATCCCCCATCGCGGCAAGGCGGGCCACGATCAGTCGCTGAAGGAACTGAAAACGGTGATGGGCGCGGCCGCTGGCATTCGCCGGACGGGCTCTGCGGCGCTCGATCTTGCTTGGGTTGCAGCCGGACGCTTCGATGGTTACTGGGAGCGCGGCATCCAGCCTTGGGATATGGCGGCCGGATTGGTGATTGTGCGCGAGGCGGGCGGCTTCGTATCCGACATGTCGGGCGGTCAGGACATGCTGAAAACGGGAAGCATTATCGCAGGCAACGAATCCATCCAGAAAGACCTCGCACGCCTGATCCGCGCCAGCGCTTGAAATTTACCCAAAGTCTAACTTTCGCGACCAGCCAAACTTGGCGTTTGGCGCCGCGCCCAATTTTTGCCTATAAGGAGCATGGTGGCCCGAAACTCGTGGCGGGCTTTTGACGAACTGCATCAGCGGAACGCGATCGAGATGTCGAAACCCACGTATTACAAAACACTTTCATCTCCGCAGGTTTTCCTGTGGCGAATGTTTCTTTTCATCGTGCTGGCGGGTTTGCTCGGCGTTATCCTCTACGACCAGATCCTCATAAACTTCAAAGCTAATCCGGGCCTCAACAGTCTCATTCTCGGCGTGTTGTTTTTTGGCGTTCTTTTCGCGCTCCAGCAGGTTCTGAGGCTTTACCCGGAAATTCGCTGGGTGAACAATTTCCGCATCTCCGATCCCGGCCTTGCCGTCGAACGCGCGCCCGTCATGCTGGCGCCGATGGCGACCATGCTGCGCCGCAGGCAGGGCGCCGCCGCCATTTCAACCGCCGCGATGCGCTCCATTCTCGACTCCATCGCATCGCGCCTCGACGAAACGCGCGAGACTACCCGCTACCTCGTCGGCCTTCTCATTTTCCTTGGATTGCTCGGCACGTTTTGGGGCCTGCTGGAAACGATCCAGTCGGTCAGCGGCGTCATTGGCTCGCTGAACTCGAGCGGCGGCGACAGCAACCAGGTTTTCGACGAACTCAAAACCGGCCTGCAAAAACCGCTCGACGGCATGGGCACGGCGTTCTCCGCATCGCTGTTTGGCCTCGCAGGATCGCTCATCCTCGGCTTCCTCGACTTGCAGGCCAGCCAGGCGCAGAACCGCTTTTATAACGAACTTGAGGAATGGCTCTCGGGCATCACCGAGATGTCGCCGGAGACCGCCTCCGCCAATCAGGGCTCCCCCGCGCAGCTTCGGTTTGCGCTTCTCGACATGCAGCGCAGCATCACCGAGATGGGCGACAAGTTCGAGCAGGGCGCTGGCCGCAACAATGACAGCGAGACGCTCAAGGAGCTTTCGCGCGGCATCGACGGTCTCGTCAAGCAGATGCGGGCCGAGCAGAAAGTCGTGCGCGAGTGGGTTGAAGAGCAGGCGCAACAGCAGGCGGAGTTGACGTCCGTGCTGCGCGATCAGAATAAACTGGCCACAGTCTTGCGCGATATTGTTGCGCGAGCGCCCAAACGCGATGCGTGACGGGCGACGTAGCATGAGGATTTAGTCGATGGCAATCGCACGCGGGGGGCGCCGCCGGCACGC
>JBGSLP010000146.1:0-7158 GCA_041740655.1 Alphaproteobacteria bacterium | reverse complement strand
CGTCAACGATGGCGCGGCCCCACTGCCGGTCGAGTTGGTGATCAACCGGCTGGAAATCGACGAGGCGGGCAAGCTGTCCGAGAAAGCGGCGGGGGATGAGTTTCTCGTATTCCCGCCGCAAGCCATCGTGCCGCCCGGCGCTACACAATCCTTTCGCGTGCAATGGGTTGGCGATCCGTCTATCAAGCGCAGCCAGAGCTACATGTTTTCGGTCAACCAACTGCCTGTAAAACGTCAGGGCGCCGAAAGCGGTGTGCAGGTTGTGTTCAACTTCGGCGTCATCGTGAACGTGGCCCCCTCCGGCGCGCAGTCGGCGCTAAAATTGACAAAGTCGGAACTGGCCTCGGAGGGCGGCAAACGCGGCGCAGCGATCACCGTTGAAAATACGAGCGCGATGCACGCGTATTTTGCCGACAGCGGCGTCGTGCTGGAGGGCAGCGGTTGGCGCAAGGTGGTGTCGTCTAGCGAACTCCGGCAAAGCATCGGCTATGGCGTCGTGCAACCCGGAAAGAAACGGCGGTTTCTGGTGCCGATCGCTGATTTGCCGGCAAACGTGTCGCAGGTATCCGCGCGGCTCGACTACACGCCGAAAACCGCGAAGTAGCGTCGGCTCCTTTGCCAGACTTTGTATGCATTACCCCTCATTTTGGAATGCGAGTAAATGCGTTCGCGCGTTGGGTTGAGCGTCATGGTGCTGAGAGGCGTCTGCGTGCTGGCGCTTTCCACCAGCGCTTTACGGGCACAGCCGACCGCGCCAGCTCCCGCGGTCGACCTTAACCCCACCACTCGCACGTTCGAAATCATGGCGCCCTTGAAGCTCGATGGCTTCAAGCTTGGTGAAACGCTCATCCAGATCACGCACGACGACCGCGTTCTGGTGGACGTAACGCTCCTCAAAACCTATCTCGGCAAGGCGATGAAAGCGGACGTCATCGCGGCGGCGCTGACCCTTCCGCCCAAGCCGGACGCCCCCGCAGATACGTCGATCGTCGCCAAGCGGAAGCCGGGGGATGGCGCGTCGTCCATAGTGCATCGCGTTTCGGATCGCCCTATCGAGCCCGAGCCGGGATCGCTGGGCGAGGCGCCTCCCAGTTATCTCCCGCTTGCCACCATCCGCGAACGCGGCATCGAGATCGAGTACGATCCGCTGGCGCTCGAAATCAACGTTAAACCCACGGTGGACCAGCGCCCGACCGGCGCCCTTAGCCTTGCGGTGCAGGATGAGGTTGTGAGCGCCGCGCTCGAACGTCCGGCCAGTGCCAGCGCCTATCTGAACATGCGGGTGGTGACCGGCTACGTCTCGCAGGCGGATTTCGGCTCGACAGGCCTTGAAGCTCCAAGCTTCGACTTCGACGGCGCGCTCCGGCTGGGCCGCTTCGTGCTGGAGGGCGAGGCGACGCTTTCGACGGGCGACGTCAAAGGCTTCGCCGAAACGTATTTCGATGAATACGCCGTCTATCGGCGGGGCACGCGCCTTGTCTATGACATGCCCGAGGACGCGGTGCGCATCCGTGCGGGCGATGTGAACCCGGATTTTTCCGGCTTCCAGACATCGCCAGACCTTCTCGGCATATCCGCGCAAAAATCATACGCCGATCTGCAGCCCGGCAAGAGCATTCGCCCGACGGGTCAGCGCTCGTTCCGTCTGGAGCGGCCAGCGAGCGTAGACATCGTCATCGACGGCGCGACGGTGCGGCGGCTTCGCCTTTCCCCCGGCGTCTACAATGTCGCCGACCTGCCGTTACAGCCGGGCGCCAACGCCATAACGCTCAATATCGAGGAGGACACCGGCGACCGTCAAACGCTCGAGTTCACCGCATTTTCCGCGCAGGAACTGCTCGCTCCGGGCATCAGCGAATGGTCGGTGGCGGCTGGTATAAAATCCAGCGATCAGGGCGTCAGGCAAGAGGGCGAGGGGCGCGCCGCGTTGGGGCAGCCTCACTACGATACCGCCGCGCCGGTCGCGACCGCCTTCTATCGCGCGGGCTTGCAACAGGCGCTCACGGCGGAGTTCAACGCGCAGGCGGATGGCGATATCGCCATGGCTGGGGCGGGGGTGCTCACGCAGATGCGCGCGGGGCTATTCTCGCTCGATCTGGCCTCCAGTCTCGAATACGGCGAAAGCCTGGGGCTGGCGCTGCAGGGCGGCTATTCCTATGACAAGCTGACGCTGTTCGGCGATTATGCAAGCAGCGTGCGCCTGCTCGCCGAATATCAAAGCCCCGAGTTCGTCAGCATCGGAAATGACCGGCCCGCGCGCGATTACAGCGTCGCCATTTCGGGAAGCGTTTCGCAGCGGCTGCCCATGGATATGACCGGCGGCCTTTCGGTATCATACTACGTCTCCCGTAACGCGAATCTGGCGGATCGCTGGAGCGCTGACCTGACGCTGTCGAAGGCGCTGGCCGCGAACGTGTCCGGATCGCTCGCGGTCGGCTACGGTGAGGAGGATACGTCGGATAAGGACGACCGCCAGTTTCAGGATGACGGCTTTCGCACATTTCTCCGCCTCTCCTGGACGCCGGATAGCCGCTCCAGCGTCAGCCTTTCGCACGACACCAGCAGCGAGTCGTCACGCGCGAGTTACAGCCGGTCAAGCGAACGCTCGGGCGTCGGCGCCTGGAATACGACCGTCGAGGCTTCACACGAGAATGAGAGCGACGGCGGGGTCTATGGCTCGGTGGGCTATGTCGCAAACCGCGCGGATGTATCCATCAGCCATGCGGCGCGCGTGGAGGGGACAAGCCTCAACGGCGCATTCGACCCCACGAGCACCGAGCAGCGCACCTCTCTGCGCATCGCATCGAGCCTCGTTTACGCCGACGGCGCGTTCGGCCTGGGTCGCCCGGTTTCCGGCGGATTTGCGCTGGTTACGCCGCACAAGAGCCTCGGCAAAGCCGATTTGCTGATCGGTTCACCTGACGCGGTGATTGCGCAAAGCGGCTGGTTCGGGCCGGCGGTAGCGCCCTCGGTCGGCGCCTACACGCAGACGAGTCTCGCCTACGATGCGCCAAACATGCCCATCGGTTACGACCTTGGGCGGGCGACCTACGATCTCATGGCGCCATACAAGGCTGGCTATAAATTGACGGTCGGGTCGGCCTACACGGTGACGGCGACGGGCACGCTGTTGTCGGAATTCGGTGAGCCGATCCAGCTTTTGGGAGGCACCGCGCGCGAGGCGGACAAGCCGGATGGCGCCAAGGTGGAGTTGTTCACCAACCGCAACGGTCGCTTCGGGGCGCAAGGGCTGGCGCCGGGCCGCTGGATCGTCGAGATGCCCGTTGGAGCGGAGCCGGTGCAATTCGCCATCGACGTTCCGGAGGGAGCGACGGGCCTGCATGACGCGGGCACGCTTCACCCGCTGAAGTCGTGAGGCGGGTCATGCACAAACTCGACCGAGGGCGGGCTGAGAGCTGCTTTACAGTGCGGGGCGGCGCGCTTGCGGTTGTTTTGATGGCGTTCGTCCTCGCCTCGGCGGGCACCTACGCGGCAGAAGCCCCAAGCGCGTGCAACCTCGAACTCGCCGCCCCGACCTCCATACTCCGGCTGCGTTACGACCCGTTCGATGCGACACCCGCGAAAGCGGGCATGGTCATTCAGATCCGAAATACCGGCGGCGCGCCTTGCGAGGCGGCGGTGGCGCTGTTTCGCGTCGGGCCAGCACAAGCCAGCGCGAACGGACCGGATCGGATCGACTACGACATCACCGACCATCGCGGAGCATCGACGCTTGTCGAAGGGCTTACGCCGTCCGCAACTCTGCCGCCCGGGGCTGGCGCCACTGTGCGGGTCGCCGCCGGATCGACCGCGTCGCTTGAGCTGACCGCCATGGCCAGACGTGGGCAGATCGTTCCTCCCGCCGATTACAGCGACGCACTCGACATCGGGCTTTATCGCGCCACGGCAGGCGGCTACGAGCGCGTGCTCGGCGGAAATCGCCTTCACATCATCATATCCGCGGTCGCTGTCATGCGCCTGTCTCTCGCCGGTGGCGGGCGCAAAACGACACTGAATTTCGGCGAACTGAGCGAGGGAGCGACGCGCTCCGTCATGCTGCAGGCTTACGCCAATCAGGGGTTTCGGCTCCACGCGTCATCGGAAAACGGCGGCAGTATGCAGCCTCTCGATGCCGCCGCGAAGGCCGAGGGGGGATGGCAGGCGCCCTATACCGTATCGCTCAATCGCGCGGGGCATCTTGGGCTGGAGGCCGAGCAGATCGTCGACATTACGCCGGCCGCAACGGGCCTTTCGGGCATCGCCATTCCCGTCGAAGTCCGCATCGGATCGATCGCAAGATTGCGCGCCGGACTATATCGCGACGTCATAACGCTGACTGCAACCCCAAGGATGTAACACGGGCATTGCGAGAACTTGCCGTCCGATAACTTCCGAGTGGCGGAATGGCGCATACGCCGACGACGTTGACAAATCCAGATTTTGCAAACGATTATGGGGACATAGGGAAAAACGCCATAACCATCCAAAAACGGCTTATCGGAAACACCGGCAAGCACGCGGAAAAAATCTGCGGAATGTGATGGTGACGCAAAGCCTAACAAGGGAGAGGGCTGACGATGCATCCTGGCCGAATTTTAAGTAAGTTTGTACTCCCAGCTGCGGCGATCTCCGCCGTGGCGGCATTCAATCCGCATGCGGCGTCGGCCGCATGGGAGCCCACAAAGACCGTGGAGTTCATCGTGCCTGCCGGAACCGGCGGCGGCGCCGACCAGATGGCCCGCATGATTCAAGGCATCGTGTCAAAGAACGGACTGCTGAAGCAGTCGATCGTCGTCATCAACAAGGGCGGCGGCGCGGGCGCTGAAGGTTTCCTCGATGTCGTTGGATCGAAGGGCGATCCTCACAAGATCATCATCACGCTCTCCAACCTGTTCACGACGCCGCTCGCCACGAAAGTTCCTTTCAACTGGAAGGATATGACACCGGTTTCGATGCTGGCGCTCGACAATTTCGTGCTCTGGGTCAACGCCTCGACGCCATATCAAACCGCCGCTGAATATGTCGCCGCAGTCAAGGCGGGCGACGCTAACAAATTCAGCATGGGCGGCACGGGCGCCAAGCAGGAAGACCAGATCATCACGGCCGCGATCGAGCAGAGCGCAGGCGTCAAATTCACCTATATCCCGTTCAAGGGCGGCGGCGAGGTCGCAACGCAGCTCGTTGGAAATCACATTTCGTCGACGGTAAACAATCCGATCGAGGCAGTGTCGCACTGGCAGAGCGGCTCGCTGCGACCATTGTGCGTTTTCGGCGCCGAGGCAATGCCTGCCGAGCAGTGGAGCAAAATTCCGACCTGCAAAACGAGCGGTCTGAACGTCGAATACCAGATGCTGCGCGGGATTTTCATGCCAGCGGGCGTAAGCGCCGATCAAGTTGCCTTTTACGTCGATCTTTTCAAGAAAGTCGCCGAGACGCCTGAATGGAAAGAGTTCATGACGAAAGGCGCGTTCACCGACAACATGAAGACAGGCGACGACTTCAAGGCCTGGCTCACCGCTGCCGAAGATCAGCACAAAACACTGATGACCAACGCCGGATTTCTGGCGAAGTAACGAAAGCCGGACTTTTAGCGTTCCCAACGAACGGCCTGCCCGATCTCCGGGCGGGCCAACCAACATGGCTGGAGTCACTCATGTCCGACCCGAACGCGCCGGATCAGAAGACTGTGAGCGTCCGCACGGCGGAAATCACCGTCGCGATTCTTTTCATGCTCACCGCGTCCGTCGTGATGTACGACAGTTGGCGGATCGGCGCACAATGGGGAGATTTCGGCCCCCAGAGCGGATTTTTCCCGTTTTACGTGGGCGTGGCGATGTTCATATCGAGCACGCTGACGCTCGCCTCGCATATCGCGAAATCGGCCCGTGATTCCGAGAATTTCGTCGGCAAATCGCAGTTTGGCCTGGTTCTCAAAGTGTTTGTGCCGACAGCCATTTTCGTCGCCCTGATCGGCGTGCTCGGCATTTACGTGGCGGCGGCGCTGTACCTCGCGTTTTTCATGACATGGGTCGGCGGCTATCCGATCTACAAGTCCGCGCCAACCGGGGGGGCGGTCGCCCTTTTCCTTTTCGTCCTGTTCGAGAAAGCCTTTGTGGTTCCGCTGCCCAAGGGACCGCTCGAAGCAGCTCTGGGCTTTTAAACTGACGACGGGCCGACAACAGACGCCAACCACATAAGGGCGCTCGATCTATGGACGCATTAGGATCACTCATCCATGGATTTGGCGTGCTCGCCGATCCGCAGAACATCATGTACATGTTCATCGGGCTGGCGCTCGGCGTGCTGATCGGGGTGCTGCCCGGCCTTGGCGGCGCGAACGGAGTGGCGATCCTGCTGCCACTCACCTTTACGATGTCGCCCACGACTGCGATCATCATGCTGGCGAGTATTTACTGGGGCGCGCTGTTCGGCGGCGCTATCACCTCCATCCTGTTCAACATACCGGGGGAACCGTGGTCGGTCGCGACCACCTTCGATGGTTATCCGCTTGCGCAGAAGGGGCAGGCGGAGGCCGCTCTCACCGCCGCGTTCACCTCATCCTTCATCGGCGCGCTGTTCGCCGTTATCCTCATTACCTTCCTAGCGCCGGTGGTCGCCGGCTTTGCGCTGAAGTTCGGACCGGCGGAGTTTTTCGCCGTCCAACTGCTCACCTTTTGCAGTTTCGTCGGCATGGGCGGCGCCTCGCCGTTCAAGGTCATCACCTCCATGATGCTCGGTTTCGCGCTGGCTGCTGTCGGCCTCGACAGCGTGACGGGCGATCTGCGCATGACGTTCGGCTCCGTCGAGCTGCTGCGCGGCTTTGACTTCCTCATCGCCGTTATCGGCCTTTTCGGCGTCGGCGAAATTCTCCAGACCATGGAGGAAGGGCTGGCCTTCCGCGGCAAGAGCGCGAGGCTCCATCTTGGCAGCGTCCTGCAAACCTGGCGCAAGATGCCTGCGATGTGGATGACGCTTTTCCGCTCATCGGTCGTCGGCTGCTGGATGGGCATCACGCCGGGCGGCGCGACGCCCGCGTCGTTCATGAGCTACGGCCTTGCGCGCCGGTTCTCGAAGAACGGCCGCAACTTTGGGAAGGGCGAGATCGAGGGCGTTGTCGCGCCGGAAACGGCGGCGCATGCGGCGGGCACGGCGGCGACC
>JBGSLP010000145.1:0-1709 GCA_041740655.1 Alphaproteobacteria bacterium | reverse complement strand
CCGCCGCCGACTTCCTACGCGGCTTCCCCCTCGGCAAAGGCTCCGTGTTCGGCTGATGCCGCGATACAAGATCATCATCGAGTATGACGGCACGCCGTTTTCCGGCTGGCAGGTGCAGACCAACGGCCCGTCGGTGCAAGGACTGCTGCGTGATGCGATCCGTGGTTTTGCGCGCGAGGATGTATTGCCACGCGGCGCCGGGCGCACCGATGCGGGGGTGCATGCGCTTGCGCAAGTCGCACATTTCGACCTGCGTGGAGACTGGCCGGCGGAAATCGTCGCGCGCGCGCTGAACCACTACATGAAGCCTCAGCCCGTTTCGGTTTTGAGCTGCGCAATCGTCGAGCCGGAATTCGATGCGCGTTTCTCGGCGACTGCCCGGCATTATCTCTATCGCATCATCACGCGGCCCGGCCCACTCGCCCTCGAGCGCAATCGCGCCTGGCATATCAAGCACACACTTAACCTAGATGCGATGCGTGAGGCGGCGCAGGTGCTGGTCGGGCATCACGACTTCACGACGTTCCGCGCCGCGCAATGCCAGTCCAAATCGCCCGAGAAAACGCTCGATGCCTTTGACGTGGAACGCGAGGGCGAGGAAATCCGCATTCGAGCCTCCGCCCGCTCGTTTCTCCACCATCAGGTGCGCTCGATGACCGGCAGCCTCAAGCTGGTTGGCGAGGGCAAATGGACGCCCGCGGACATGAAAGCGGCGCTTGAGGCCAGAAATCGCAGCGCCTGCGGTATGGTTGCGCCCTCGTCCGGCCTATACCTCACGCGTGTCGACTACTGAAAAATAACGCTATTTTCGCCGTTTACAGCGCTGCGGTCACCCATTGCTCACTGATGAGTGATCGAACCGTGCGCAGCCCTACACGTTAGCCGCCCATCGACAACTCACAAGGAGGTCTAACATGTTGAAGACAGTATCAACGGTCGTTATCGCAGTTGGTCTCGCAACAGGCGTAGCTTACGCGCAGTCTGCTAATGCACCAGGCCAGCCGAAGACACCGGGAACAAGCGGCGCGGTTGGCGAAAAAGAAAGCTACAAAACGAACAACCCTGCGGCAGGCGGCTCAATGGGTAACTCGGCGCCGGTCGAGCAGGGCACTCGCAACGCTCCAGGCCAGGCAAAAGTGCCCGGCACCAGCGGCGCTGTGGGCGTCAAAGGAAGCTATTCGACCAATAATCCAGCCACAGGTGGATCGAGCGGCAATGCCGATGCAACTGCTCAAGGTACGACCAATGCTCCCGGTCAGCCTAAAGTTCCGGGCACCAGTGGTACGGTTGGCGAAAAAGAGGGATACTCAGCTAACAATCCAGCAAGCAGCAATCCTACTCGATAATCGTTTTCGAGCTTCGGCTGTATATGTCTAATTAGCAAGGCGTCGATGCGGTTAATCGCATTGACGCTTTTCTGTTTCAGGCGATTGGCTCGCCGAAATTATGGCTGTTCCGGCGGCTTTGACTGAAGCGGCGTTTCCGGCCCCGATGGCGCGGACGTGTCCGCTGGCGACGCAGGCGCTTTTTTCGCAGGCTTGGCGGCGTCGGTGGTCCTCGGATCCAGTTCGTAGATCGCGGGCGAGGATGTCTTCGGCATCGACACGTAAGCGTCGCGCTCTGAAGGCGGCAAAGCAGTGCGTATCAGCGTCCGGAAGATGACCAGCGCCGCAATGATCGCATGAACGCCCGCCGTCCATAGAAATAAC
>JBGSLP010000144.1:0-3175 GCA_041740655.1 Alphaproteobacteria bacterium | reverse complement strand
TTCCAGAAGCCCATCGACGAACATCCGGAGACCGGACTCGGTCGGCACGCGCCCGGCGCTGGTGTGCGGCGCATAGATGAGGCCAAGCGCTTCGAGGTCGGACATGACATTGCGCACCGAGGCGGGCGAAAGCGTCATCGGCAACGCGCGGCTCAGGTTTCGCGATCCGACCGGCTCGCCCGTCGCAAGATAAGACTCAACGATCTGGCGGAAAATCTCGCGGCTACGCTCGTTCAAAGCAAGCAGGCTTCCGGACGCCGAGAGCAGGTCCATCGGCGGGGATAGAAAATCGCTGCGACGCGATATTTTTGATTTCGGATCGACAGGTTTCATCGCGCTCATCATATGGGTGTTCGCCAAACCTAGTCAAACGGCGGATGCCTCAATCGATCGCAGTCTTTTTCGCCCGCCGCCGTCATTTCGGCTATTGATCGCCTGCAATGGCTCACATAGTGTGCGGTTTTACTTTACTCGCCAAGGCAGATGGCCTTAGGTATTCAGTGATCGGCAAGATGCATGCGCCCCTCGAAACGTGAAATTGATCATCTGCGTCCGGTCACAATCGAACGCCACGTTTCCGCACATGCGGAAGGCTCGTGCCTCATCAAATTCGGAAATACCCATGTGCTTTGCACGGCCAGTCTGGAAGAACGCATTCCGCCATGGCTGAAGGGGCAGGGCAAGGGCTGGGTGACAGCCGAGTACGGGATGCTGCCGCGCGCCACGCACGAACGCATGCGCCGCGAGTCGACGACGGGCCATCAGTCCGGGCGCACGCAGGAAATCCAGCGCCTCATCGGCCGGTCCATGCGCTCGGTCGTCAACATGGTCGCGCTTGGCGAGCGCCAGATCACCATCGACTGCGATGTCATTCAGGCTGATGGCGGCACGCGCACGGCCTCGATCACCGGCGCATGGGTCGCCCTTTACGACTGCATCGAATGGATGAAAAAACGCGAGATGGTCAAGGATGGCGTGTTGACGGATCAGGTCGCGGCCATATCATGCGGCATCTACAAAGGCCAGCCGGTGCTCGATCTAGATTACGCCGAGGATTCGGAGGCGGATGCGGACGCAAATTTCGTCATGACAGGCTCATCAGCCCTGGTTGAAGTGCAGGCGACAGCCGAAAAGAAGGCGTTCTCGGACGAGGAGTTTGCGGAACTGATGCGGCTGGCGAAAAAGGGCATCAAGGAACTCGTCAGCCTGCAAAAGCTCGTGGTGGGCTGATGACGTCGCGCCTCAAGTCCGGCGACCAGATCGTGCTCGCCACCCACAATCCGGGCAAGGTGTGGGAGATCCAAAAGCTTTTCGATCCGTTCGGCGTCAAGCTCACCGCCGCGGGCGATCTGGGCGTGCCTGAGCCGGAGGAAACCGGCGCAACCTTCGCGGAAAACGCGCAACTGAAAGCCGTCATAAGCGCGTTTGCCAGCGGCATGTCGGCGCTGGCCGACGACTCCGGCATCGAGGTTGAGGATCTGGACGGCGCGCCCGGCATTTACTCTGCGCGATGGGCTGGCGAGGGCCGCGATTTCAGCGTCGCCATGCAGCGCGTGGAAGACGAGTTGAAGGCAAAAGGCGTGGCGGATGGCGCAAGGCGCGCGATATTTGTTTGCGTGTTATGCTTTGTCGAACCGGGGCAAGACCCCATGTGTTTCGAAGGCCGCGTTCCCGGGCGACTGGTATGGCCGCCGCGCGGCAAGAACGGTTTTGGCTATGACCCCATGTTCGTGCCCGATGGCCATGATCTGACTTGGGGCGAGATGGAGCCTGCGGATAAATACGCCATGAGCCATCGCGCCGTGGCCTTTGCAAAATTCAAGGCGGCGCTTTTATAGCATGACGGTTGACGTCGAACGCGAGCGGCCTCTCGGCCTTTATATTCACTGGCCCTACTGCGCCGCCAAATGCCCTTACTGCGATTTCAACTCCTACGCCCGGCAGACCGTGAGCGAGGAGCGCTATCTTGCGGCGGTTCTCCGCGAGATTGATCATTACGCCGCGCAGGTCAGCGGGCGTGTCGTCACCAGCATATTCTTCGGCGGCGGCACGCCATCGCTGATGAGCGCGGCGACGGTCGGGGCGATCCTCGATCATGTCAGTGCGCGATGGAGCGTTGCGCAAGGCGCAGAAATCACGCTTGAGGCCAATCCGTCGAGCGTGGAGGCGTCGCGCTTTCGCGGCTATCGCGCGGCGGGCGTCAACCGGGTGTCCATCGGCGTGCAATCGCTGCGCGATGATGCGCTGAAATTTCTAGGCCGCCTGCATGATCGCGCGGAGGCCATGGCGGCCATCGAAGTCGCCGCCGCCAATTTCGAGCGCGTGTCGTTCGACCTGATCTATGCCCGCCCCGGCCAGACGCGGGAGGCGTGGGAGGTCGAGCTTCAGGAAGCCTTGGCGATGGCGCGTGGCCACCTCTCGCTTTATCAGCTCACCATCGAGGAGGGCACCGCGTTCTTCGATCTGGAACGACGCGGCAGGCTGGTCATCCCCAGCGGGGATAATGCGGCGGCGCTGTACGAGATCACGCAAGGTTTGTGCGAAAACGCGGGCCTGCCGGCTTATGAAATCTCCAATCACGCGGCGCCCGGGCAGGAGTCCGCGCACAATCTCACTTACTGGCGGTATGGCGATTATGCAGGCGTTGGACCCGGCGCTCATGGACGCCTGACGAACGACTGCGACCGGTTTGCCGTCGTCGGCGAGCGCGATCCGGCGGCATGGGTCGAGGCCGTCGAGCGGCGCGGCCATGGAGAGGCAGATCGGCAGCGTCTGACAGCATCCGAGCAGGCCGTTGAAATGACGCTGATGGGAATGCGCCTTGTAAAGGGTCTCGATCTGGCGATGTTATCCCGCGAAACCGGATATGGCATTCATGGCGACGCCATCGCACGCTTGTCCCAGGACGGACTGCTCAAATTGAGAGAGGGCGGCAGATTTCTCGGCGCGACGCCGCGAGGCCTGCTGATCCTGAACCGTGTTGTCGAACATCTATCCGACAACCTGATCGAGGTTGACGCGGCGTCGCGTGTCGCGGCCGTTTCACACGCGCAGCCTCGGGTATAGGCAGGTTGAGCTAGTATTGTGCTGCTACGTTGCCAAACGAACTGGGCGCCGGGTCGGCGATCTGGGCGCCGTAACGCTGCACTTCGAGCACGGCGAGGCCACGCTCCAC
>JBGSLP010000143.1:0-11497 GCA_041740655.1 Alphaproteobacteria bacterium | reverse complement strand
AAATATGAGAATATGGCCTGTAGCTGCAGTCTCGCCCCCGGCGCATATACAAGCTTCATGCAACGCCAGTTTGTCGCCAGAACTTCAGCATGTCCGCCTCGTCGATACCCTCTCCGCGGTCAAGCTCAGAGACGCCCTTTTTAATCTCCGCCACTTCATCCGCCGTGAGATGATACATTCCGGCATTCTCATTTGCGAAGTCGAGGAGTAGCTCCGCCGCCAGATCCTGCCGATCTTTAGGCAGGTCTTTAATCCTCATTATTGCTTTTTCCAGAAGGTCGCTCATTCACCAATCATACCATAATTTTCGTCTTTATCACCACAAGTCCTGATCTAAAGCCACCGCCGCACCTTCGCCTTGTACTCGGCATAGGCCGCGCCGAATTTGGCCTCCATATAGCGCTCCTCTTTCGCGATGACGCCGAACTGGATGGCGGCGAGGGCGGGGACGAGCAGGGCCAGCGCCGCAAGGCTTCCGACCACGACCGCAATCGCGACGGAGATAAGCGCCATGCCGACATACATCGGGTTGCGCGTGAACTTATAGACGCCGGAAATCACGAGGGCGGTTGCGGGCATCCACGGGGGCGCGTTGGTGTCTGCGGCTCTGAACAGTCGGACCGCGCCCACGATAAGCGCCACGCCTGCCGCGAAAAATCCAGCGGCGATCAGGTAGCGCGCAGGCGCCGCCAGGCCAAGCGTTGGCAGGTCGAGCCACTCGTCAACGGCAAAGCCGGCGAACAGCGCGCCGAGAAATATCGCAGGCGGCGGAAATTTTACGCCCGCATTGTCCTTGGCGGGGGCTTCGGGGGATGTCTGCATGACGTCTCCTTTGTTGCGCTTCGGCGCGGAATTGCCAGAATCGCCGCGTTCTACCACGTTCGCCAATGAAATGCCGGAACTGCAAGCTTGAATGCGCGTTGTTTAGCCGCCCATGCCTCCTCCGCATATAAACTCTGGATCTTTGGATATGAAAAAGCCCGTTCTCCAAAGCTCACGCGCGCGCCATGCTACGCCGCTCGGGCGAACGCACGTCATCCTGAATGCACGAGCCGGTTCGGCTCTGGATGAGGATGCGGGCGGCATTCAGTCCTATATCGAAGAGCAACTCGGCGGGGCGACCACATCGCTCAAGGTCGAGGCGGTCGAGCCTGACAAGATCGTGGAGCGGTTGAAGGCGGCGGTCGAAGGCGACTGTGAGACGCTCGTGGTTGCGGGCGGCGATGGCAGCATTTGCGCGGCGGCTAATGTCGTGATGGGCTCAAAAATCAATCTCGGAGTTATACCGCTCGGTACCGCCAACCTGATGGCGCGCGACCTTGGCATTCCCGCGACCTATCGCGAGGCGGTCGATGCGTTGCTGGACGCCTCGCCGACCCCGGTCGACGTGGCGCGCGTGAACGACCGCGTATTCCTGTGCAGTTCCCTGCTGGGCGTTCCATCCGCGCTGCCTCGTCAACGGCAGGAAATACGCGGCGGCAATATCTTCGAACGCATCCGCGGCTACCTTACGATGGCGGGAACGGTGTGGAAGCACCGCCGCAGTTTCCGGGTGCGCATCGACGATGGCAGCGGACCGCGCACTGTGCGCCTGCAAATGGCGATCATTTCCAACAATCCCTATGACGATTCGGAGATGCTTAGCCTCTCGCGTCCCTCGCTTTCGACGGGGCGGCTTGGGCTTTACGTGCTGACGCACCAGAGCATTGCAGAAGCCTTCTGGCTGCTGGCGCGTGCATTCATGGGTTCAAAGCCGGACGATCCGGATTTCGAGCGGAGCACGCCAACTCGCGTGACCATCGAGGCCGTGACGCGCTCGCATTTTGAACTGTCGAACGATGGGGAAATCGAGAAGTTCGAGTCGCCCATTACGTTCGAGATCGTTCCAGCCGCGCTTTCAATGCTTGCGCCGCGTTAAAGCGTATCTGCCGTGAGGCCTTTCATCAGGATCGGACCGGTTGGACGCCCTGTTGGCGAGCCGTTCTCCGGCTCGAGTGTGATCTCGAAGAGCTGGCCAGAACCGGGCGCGGGCAAGCGGCCCAGATCGAGCTTAAGCGTGCGGGCCTGATCGATCAGGCCGACGGAAATCGGCCCCTCCGCGTCATTCCGCTTCGTCCACACCTGAAGCGCCCGGCCACGCGGCACGTCGATTTGCTGCAAGGGGATCAGGCGCACGCTACCGTCCGCAAAAGCCTCAACGATAGCGCCCGGCTTGCCATCGTCCTGCTGCAGAACCGCAACCATCACTGCGGGAGACGGCGTCTGCAATATCTGCATTGTCAGGCCAAGCAGCAGCAAAAGCGAAGCGGCGGCAGCGCAGATGGCGGACCAGCGCCAGAGCGGTAGATTTTGCCAGATGCCCGACGGATTTGCCGCCCGACGCCGCTTCGGCGCAGGCTCAGGCGGAAACTGAACGATCGTTTCCTGCACGCGACGCCATAGTCCGGCAGGCGTCGATATCGGCAATGCCGTCATATCGAGTTCGCTGAAATGCCCGCGCCAGTGGTTGACGCGCGATGCGAGCACGGGATCGTCTTCCATCAGTTCCTCGATGCGGGCGCTGTGCGCTTCGAGAAGACCAACGGCATATTCCATGGCGAGTGCGTCGCGATCCTCGGGAGCAAGGGACATCATCCCAGACACTCCTTCAATGCGAGGAGTCCGCGCCGGATCCACGATTTCATCGTTCCGAGAGGCACGCCGAGTTTGCCAGCCAGTTCGCCGTGGCTCAGGCCATGCATATAGGCCAGCACGATGGCGTTGCGCTTTGGCTCGTCGAGCGTTTCCAGACAGCGGCGGAGGGCGCTGGCGTCTGACAATCGGCTCATCGCGTCTTCAGGATTTTCATCGTCGGCGGCAAGGCCGAACGACTCGAGGTCGTCGGTGAAATCGATGCGATCCTCGCCGCGCAGCATGTTCAACGCACGGTTGCGGAGAATGGCGTACATCCAGCCGCGACCGCCGCCGAGTTCCGAATTGAAGCTGGCCGCTTTACTCCAGATGTTAACGAATGCGTCGTGAACGGCGTCCTCAGCCAGCGACTGACGCTTGAGCAGGCGCATCGCTACACCGAGCATGCGCGGGGCCTCGACATCGTAAAGCGCCTTGAGCGCGCGGTTGTCTCCGGACGCACACGCAACGATGGCCGCGTCATAATCAAACGCAGCCGCATAGGATGGCTTGGCGAAAGATAATGACGGCTTCATCGGCGCCGCATTCTCCCTAACGGGTTCCTTGAACATAGGCCGCGACGAATACACTGCCGGGGGTGGCGTGTAAAGCGGCAGGCGCCAGGGCTCTGCAATGCTCATCGCACTTTGCATGAAAGTCATCCAGTTCAGGCTGTTTTAATCTGTGTTGGATTGCCTACACGGCGAGTTAGCCATCGGATGCATTTGAAAAAATACTGTCCTCAACTGCATCCACTCTTTTCCTTGATGGGTACCGAACATGTCAGACGCGCTCATCTTTTGCGTCATGCACCAAGGAGATCAATCATGAACGTGCGTATCGTACTCGCCGCAGTTGCGGCCTCTTTTGCATTCTCACAAGCCGCTCAGGCGGCAAGCGTCGCCGCCCTGGTTGGCGACAATATGCTCTCAATCGTGGACGCGAGCGCCGGCAAAGCTGGCGCCGCCATGAAAATCGAAGGCGTCTCCGGCAAAATCCTCGGCATCGACGTCCGCCCTAAGGATGGCATGCTTTACGCCCTCGCAGCCGACGGCACGATCTACACGGTCGACACGAAAACCGGCAAAGCGACGATGAAAACGAAGCTGGAATCCACGCTCGCCGACGGCGTGACTGCAACCGTAGACTTCAACCCCGCCGCCGACAAACTGCGCGTCATGGGCTCTGACGGCACCAGCCTGCGTTGCGATGTCGACACCGGCAAAGTGACCAAGGACGGCAGCCACAAATACGCCGAAGCCGACTCCATGAAAGCTTCGACTCCGATGATCGTTGCCGGCGCTTACACCAACTCGGTCGCAGGCACCAAAGAAACCACGCTTTACAACGTCGATGGCACGGCCGCGACGCTTGTGAAACAGGCTCCTCCAAATGACGGAGTTCTGAACACGATCGGAAAACTCGGCGTTTCCGTGAAAACTCCCGCAATGGACATCGCAACTGATGCTGCAGGCGCCAACACGGCCTATCTGATGGCCGACAAGACGCTCTACACCGTCGATGTCGCCACCGGCAAGGCGACGGAAGTGAAGGCCATTGATGGCATCAAAGGCTCGGTGCGCGATATCGCCGTCCTGCCAGTCTCGTAAGTCGCCTGCAGCGTAAGTTGCTCGTGACAAGGGCGTAAGCTCTTGTAGCCGTCGGCCGGGCGGGGTGTTCTGGCCGGCGGTTTTTTACTCCGTCCGAAGCCCAGGCGCGCGAGGATTGACGCCGCCCAGATGCAGCGCGATGAGTTCGACATCGCCGCCACGCCTCGCGAATATGCCGCGCCAGCCGCCGATATCCTGCCCGCTCAGATTCTCCCGCAGCAGATGCGCTTTCATGAATGGAAAGCCTGCCTCGATCAGTTCACGCCAGCGAAATAACGTCGGGTTGATCATAACCGGGCCGCTTGTGCGCAGCGGAAAAAGCGACTCCACTGTAAGGCCCGCGTCCATGGCGAGGCGGGCGAGCGGCACCTCATATTCCTTCACAACCCGGTGTTTTGACTCGATGTTGCGCACGCCTTGCCAGAACTCGCGGATCGCGTCGTTGGTGAGCGCGCGCGGCTTCATGACCAGAAAATAGCTCTGAAGGTGATAGGCGATGTCGTCGCTTTCGGTCAGCCCGATCAGGTCGGCTTCGGAGCGCTCAACGCGCTCGATCATGGGCTGAAAGCTGTCGAGCGGCCCATAAACGCTATCGTTGGCGAGATAGACCGCGCTAACGTTCCAAAGTTCGGGGAACAGTTTCAGCGCCAGCGCCCAGCACGCGAAATCGTAGCCGCCATTGCGCTTCACCATGACGGCGTCGGCGACGTCGGGGCCGGGGTCGTGGACAAGCATGTCGGCGCGGTCGCTGGCGGCGATCAACATTGTGTAAATGCCAGCGTCGCGAAAGCGCTTTACGTAGGCTTGCACATGCGGCCAGATCCGGCCATCGCCGCTATGGGTGACGAACAGGCAGACGGGCCTGCCGCGAACGATCGGCGCCATGCGAACCATGCGATGCGGAAGCGACTCGACCGGAGGAAACGCGAGCTGATTGACGGGCGCATTCACCGCCGCGTTCCGCTCCTGCGACGCCAGCGACACCACAACCTGGTTGCCGCGTATGAATTTGCGCATCTTGCGGCCGCGCGCGAGATAGAAGGCGGCGCTGACCAGCTTGAATGCGATTTTGAGCCTGTTTGCAGCGTTGTTCATATCACCGTTTGGTTAAATCAAACGCCGGACGCATATTTACCCCCACCGCTGAGACTCAAAAAGATTGGCTCATTCCAGACTTAACGCGCTATTAATGCGGGTCAGCTAACGCAAACTTGCGAATCATAAAGTCCAAAAACATGTCCCGAAGCATCTGGCAGAAAATAACGTCTGAACGCAACCTGCTGGACTTCTTCTTCAGGCTTCGCGGCCTGATGCTCATTGCCTCGGTCGGCGCCATCCTTGGCGCGCTGCTGATGTTCTGGACGGGTTTCAAGCACCTTCTGCACGCCTACGAAACGTTGATTGGTCTCGGCGGCGTCGCCTATACGGCGAAAGAGGCTGCCGCCGAGGGCGAGTCGCGGGTGGTCGTCTATATCCTTGAGGCCGTCGACGCTTTTCTGTTCGCGCTTGTCCTCATGATTTTCGCCTACGGCATTGCCCTGGGTTTTGTCTTTCATCACGTCGCTGAACGTTACCGCGACTATCTGCCGGACTGGATGCTTGTCGAGGGCGTCAGCCAGCTCAAGCGCACGCTGGCAGAGGTGGTGATTGTCGTGCTCATCGTCATATTTGCGCGCATCATCATCGAAAGCGCAGGCAATCTGCAATGGAACATGCTGGTGCTGCCGATTTCCATCGTGCTGCTATCGTACGCGCTCAAGCTTCTGCATCATGACGAAGGCTCTTACAACGGCACTGAGCGCGGCCCGATCAAACGCTTTGGAGAAGACGACCTCGAAGACAACAGCAAAGCGTTGGCTATCGCAGAAATAATGCCCGCTCCGCCAAAGCCGAAGCCGCCTACCGCCGCCATGGGGCCAAATGCGCGGTCCAAACGCAAACGTCCGGGCGCCTAACCGCCCCCAATACCGCCCGCTAAAATTGTAGGAGACGCAGATATGGCCACAGCTGGAGCGGCGGGGATTGGCCTGTATGTGTGGCCGGTTTTGATGCTGGTCGCATCCAACGTCTTCATGACGTTCGCATGGTACGGGCATCTCAAATATAAAAGCGCCGCGCTCGTAACGGTCGTGATGATCGCCTGGGGCATTGCGTTTTTCGAATACTGGCTGGCCGTGCCCGCGAACCGGATCGGCCATCAGGTTTATTCCGCCGCCCAGCTCAAGACGATGCAGGAAATCATAACGCTTTCGGTGTTCGCCGTTTTCAGCGTGTATTACCTCAACGAGCCGCTGACCTGGCGCCATCTCGCAGGTTTCGCCCTCATTGCGGCAGGCGGCTTCCTGATCTTTCAGGGCAAAAGCTAGGTCGCGATGCGCTCACGGACGAGTTTCTCCAGACGCCGCAAAGCCTCGACTGTGGGTTCGAGTTCGCTCCAATAGGCATGCGAAAGTTCGAGCATCAGGATAGCGCCGTCAGCGAAATGCAGCGAAGTCATCAACTCATCCCACGGGATTGATCCCCAACCGATCGGCAGGTGCAGATCCCCCATGCCATAGGCGAGGCGTTCCGCGCGCGAAACCGTCGGCATGCTTTCAAGCCGACCGAACGAGTCGTGGATGTGCAGGTGCTTGGCGTGCGGCGCGAGTTGCTTTGCCTCGGCGGCCAGATCGACGCCATGCTTCGTGCAATTGATGAAGCCATGCGAGAAATCGAGACACGCTTTCACGTTCGGATGACTGATCAACTCGATGTCAAGGGCGACCTGCGATGGCAGCGCCGTCGTTCTGGCAGGATTGTGCGTGTAAAGATTCTCAACGACGATCGTGATCCCATGAGCCGCAGCGATCGGCGCAAATTCGGCGAGGATATCGCGTTGCTGCGCGCGCAGGGCGTCGGCCTCTCCAGCGCGGCTGGCGTCGATAACGCCGCCATGCATCACATAGTGGACGGCGCCAAGCTCGGCCGCCGCCTCGAGCGAAACGGCAAGCAGCGCCGTGTGCAGGGCCAGCCGCTCCGGCACATCCATGAGATTGACGCTGATATGGCCATGCGCGGTGTAGCGATAGGGCCTATCTGCGGCGATCCCCTTAATGGCCTTCATCTTTGACGGAATGATGCGACCGCCTGCGATGATATCCATCGCGAAAAGAGGAAGTTCGACGAAGTCAACGGCCAGCCGGTCGGCCTCGAACAGCGCAGGCGTCAGTTTTTTGAAATCGAAATCGTCGTCGGACCGCAGAGCGTATCCAATGCCAAGCACGCGCTCGCTCATGCGGCGGCCTCCTCAACTCGTGTTAACAGCAATTCGGAAGAACCGACGCTTATGCAAGATAGAGACAGGTCAGATGCCTTTAAACAGCGTACCCGTCAGCAGAATTGCGTAGGCGATCACAAAGACATAAAAGTGCGAAAGCGGAACCGCGCCGGCGACTGCGGGCACGAAATGCATGACAAGACCGAGCAGCGCGAGCAGAAGCGATATGATGAATGTGGTGCTGGTTGGTGGCGACAAGCGCATGAAAATCTCCGATGACAGATTAACCGTATGAGTTAGCACTTACGCACAACCGGTTCGCGCCATGTGCCCGAATGATGCTTAACAAAATCCAGCCAGCGCATGCTAGCGCTTTTAAGACATAATGCAAAAAAGGGAGATAGCCAGTGCGTGTATTGCGTCGAATATTCTGGGGATTACTGTTGCTGACGGGGATAATGGCCGGGACGGCATTCCTTTTGCCCAAGGACCTCTCGGTCGAACGCCTCGCGGTGATCTCAGCGCCGCCGGAGAAAATTTTTCCCTATCTGAACGATTTCCGCAAATTCAACGAGTGGTCGCCCTGGGTTCCCCGCGACCCCAACATCAAGCACGAATATTCGGGGCCGGACGCTGGCGTCGGCGCGAAAATGACGTGGGCGAGCGAACGGCCCGATGTCGGTTCGGGAACGTCGACCATCACGGGCAGCGAGGAGCCGTCGCTGGTTTTCACGGAAGCGGAGTTTGCTGGGCAAAAGGCGTCCACCAAGCTTGAACTCAGCCCGATCGACGGCGGCACTGCCGTGGGCTGGACCTTCGAAACCGATCTTGGCAACAACCCGATCTCCCGATGGTTCGGTCTGCTGTTCGCAAAACTCATTGCCGCCGATTATGACGAGGGTCTAGAGCGCCTCAAGCGCCTGATGGAAACCGGCTCTGCGGACGCGAAAACTTAAGGCGCGCGCCGCACGACCCCATCCTTGATAAACACGCGAAACGGCGTCGTGCCGGAAGCGCTTCCGTCGAGGGAGCGCCATTTCCCGCCAGAGCAGAGCACGCCGCCCTGCACCTGCGTGATCTCGAACTCGACGATGTTTTCGTATCGCTTCGCATCAGGCATGATGGCGGTGAAATTGGTGATGCATTTGCCGTCCTTGATGACGGGCGCATAGCCGTCGATCATGACGCCGCCGCCGCCCGTGCTCGGAAACGGATTTTGCAGCAATGGCCATTCGGCGTAGTTTTCGTCCGCGAAAGCGCCGGAGCCGCCCAATGCGCTCAGTGCTACTATCAATTTCATCAGCAGGCGCATTGTCAATCTCCCCAAACAGCCGAAATCTTGTCCAGAGGGATACCCGCGCCGCATCGCCCGGGATGCCTGCGGCCTGAAAGTCAGCGCAATTTTTTCGCGAAGTCCTCTTCCCCGCAAAAGCTTTAGTAGAACGCAAACGATGATTCACTTACACTTGCAAGAAAGCAGCTGGGAGGAGATCATGAGCGGCCTAAAAGTATTTTTCACGACTTTGATGACTTTTGCTTTGTTGTGCGGCTTACAGTTCGCCTCGCCTGAGGCGTTGGCCGCAGATGTTTTCAAGCAGCTTGACGGTAGCTGGAAAGGCTCCGGCACCGTGCGCCTTCAGGGCGGCAACGAGCGCATTTCGTGCCGTGGATACTACAACATGAAGGCGGGCGGCGCGGTGCTGTCCATCGCCATCAGATGCGCGGCGCCGAGCTATCGCATTGAGATGCGCAGCAGCGTGACGAATAACAACGGTCGCCTCAGCGGCTCGTGGGAAGAGCGCACCTTTAATGCGGAAGGCGCCATCAGCGGAAGCGTCAGCGGTTCGTCGATCAACCTGACCATCAGCGGGGTCATTAAGGGCAACATGTCCATCTCGACCGGCGGCTCAAGTCATCAGGTGAATCTCAGCGCCTCCGGCCCGAAGTTTAAGGGCATGTCTCTCAGCATGTCGCGCGGCTAACCGACTGGTGGGCGTTTAAAGGCAGGCAAGCTAATGCCGGTTTATCCGCCGACAGTCGCCGTATTGGCTGCTCCATAGCGCATTAAGTTGCGTACCAACGATAACGCGAGGCTCGCGCTTCTGCGGACGCTTCCCGACGCCGCTATTTTCGCTTATGTAATTGCTATGAGCACAATGACCACAACGCCAATTTCCCGCATCCGCAATTTCTCCATCGTGGCGCATATCGACCACGGCAAATCCACGCTGGCCGACCGGCTCATCCAGCTATGCGGCGGCATGTCCGACCGCGAGATGAACGGGCAAAGCCAGGTTCTCGACAATATGGACATCGAGAAAGAGCGCGGCATTACCATCAAGGCGCAGACGGTGCGGCTGGACTACAAGGCCAACGACGGGCTGATGTATCAGCGAAACCTGATCGACACGCCGGGGCACGTCGACTTCACCTACGAAGTTAGCCGCAGCCTTGCCGCGTGCGAGGGCTCGCTGCTCGTCGTGGACGCAAGCCAAGGCGTCGAGGCGCAAACGCTCGCCAACGTCTACAAGGCGCTCGACAACAACCACGAGATCGTGCCTGTCCTGAACAAGATCGACCTGCCCGCCGCCGAGCCGGAGCGCATCCGCCAGCAGATCGAGGACGTGATCGGCCTCGACGCATCGAACGCGGTGCTGATCTCGGCAAAGTCCGGCATTGGTATACCGGATGTGCTGGAGGCGATCGTGACGCGCCTGCCCGCGCCAAAAGGGAACGCGGACCTGCCGCTAAAGGCCATGCTGGTCGATAGCTGGTACGACGCCTATCTCGGCGTCGTCGTGCTTGTGCGCATGATCGACGGCGTGCTCGCCAAGGGCATGCGCATTAAGCTGATGTCGACCGGCGCCGTTCACACGGTGGAGCGCGTCGGCATTTTCCGGCCGAAATCGGAAATCCGCGACAACCTCAGCCCCGGCGAGATCGGCTTTTTCACCGCCGCCATCAAGGAAGTGGCCGATACGCGCGTGGGCGACACGGTGACGGATGACAAGCGCCCGACCAATCAGGCGCTGCCCGGCTTCAAGCCCTCGCAACCTGTGGTATTCTGCGGCCTGTTTCCAGTGGACTCGGCGCTGTTCGAGGATTTGCGCGAGGCGATGGGCAAGCTGCGCCTCAACGATGCGAGCTTCGAGTATGAAATGGAAACCAGCGCGGCGCTCGGCTTCGGCTTCCGCTGCGGCTTCCTCGGCCTGCTGCACCTCGAAATCGTCCGCGAGCGGCTGGAGCGCGAATTCAACATCGACCTCATCACCACCGCGCCAAGCGTCATCTATCACATGCACATGGCGGACGGCACGATGCAGGAGTTGCACAACCCCGCCGACATGCCCGACGTGATGAAAATCGACCGCATCGAGGAGCCGTGGATCAAGGCGACGATCTTCGTGCCCGACGACTATCTCGGCGCGATTCTCAAGCTGTGCGAGGACCGGCGCGGGCGGCAGAAGGAACTCACCTACGCCGGCAGCCGAGCCATGGTGGTGTACGAGCTGCCGCTGAACGAGGTCGTGTTCGACTTTTACGACCGGCTGAAAAGCATTTCGCGCGGCTACGCCTCGTTCGATTACCAGATGCTCGACTATGAGGAAGGCGACCTCGTGAAAATGTCGCTGCTCGTCAACGCCGAACCCGTCGACGCGCTTTCGATGGTCGTGCACCGCTCACGCTCGCAGCAGCGCGGCCGCGTGATGTGCGAAAAGCTGAAAGACCTCATCCCGCGCCACATGTTCACCATCCCCATCCAGGCGGCGATCGGCGGCAAGGTCATCGCGCGCGAGACCATCAGCGCCATGCGCAAGGACGTGACCGCCAAGTGCTACGGCGGCGATATCACCCGCAAGCGCAAGCTGCTGGACAAGCAGAAAGAGGGCAAGAAGAAGATGCGCCAGTTCGGGCGGGTGGAAATTCCGCAGGAGGCGTTTATTGCGGCGCTGAAGATGGA
>JBGSLP010000142.1:0-5971 GCA_041740655.1 Alphaproteobacteria bacterium | reverse complement strand
ACGCTGGCGGGGATTAAGTTTCGGCATGAGCCGGTCAAGGCGCCCGCTTCACAGGAAATCGCCGGACGCATGCACCCGGTCGCATCCATTGCGGAGCAGGATTATCAGGTGAGCGGGCGGTGCTTCGTCTCGAACGGGTTGCGGATGGTGCTCCCGTCCATGGGGCTTTACACACGCGGCGCCAACGTTCTGGACGACGCTTTTGAGCCGCTGCTGGGCCGCAACGGGCTTTTCGTCTGGATGGTCGCCCATGGCCGCATACGGCAGGTGGCGGCTGGCCAGCTCGTCGCGCAAAGCTAGCCATTTCTTGCGCTAGTAGCGCCTGAAGACCGCTGAGCCCGCAAGGCCTGTAATCACCGCGATCAGCACGGCCAAACCGCCATAGAGCAGCGGGCGATCGACGGCGGTTGCGTACACGATTTGGCCAACGCCCGCCTTGCCGATCGATATCTGGGTCTGGTTCGTGCTCAACAGGCGCCCGTTCGAAAATAGAAATATATCGGCGGTGTAGTCGCCAACCGGCACGTTCGATGGCAGGTCGAACGCCCCGCGAAACAGGCTTCGTCCAACGAAAGAGATTGCTCCCGGCGCCTCAAGATATAACCGCTGCTTTTTTTTCAGGTCGATGACCGCCTGGCGGAATGTTGCAAGATCGGTTGGGCTGACGCCTATCAACGAGCTTTGCGGGCTGAATTGGAGGCTGTTGAAGCCAAGGCCGTATTTGCGGAGGTTGGCGTTCGATGCGATGTCACTCAAAGCGCTGGTCGATAGCACCGCGTAATAGCTTGGCGCGTCGGAAAAGGTTATGGAGCGGTTATTGATCCAGAGGCCGAACAAGCGCTGCTTCTGCCTCGCGACCACATTTTCGTCTGGCCCGCGCAGGCTGACCGCGACATCGTAAAGGCCGGAGTCGGCGGTCGGCTGACGGCTGTTGTCCACGGCGCCAAAAACAATTACCCGGACGCCGTTGAAGTTCGTCTCGATGAAGATTTCGTGCGAGGACAGGTCGGTCTGCAACTGCTCGGCCTCTGGCGAATTCTGCGCTAGAGCAGACGCAGGGGCGAAGGCGAGCAGAGCCAGCAGGACAGCCATCAACGGACCCGAGGGTTTCCTCATCTCAGTTCCCCAACCTCCGGTGTGATTGAAAAAATCTGATCCGGGATCGACACCAGATCAACCAGCAGCCGCGCGCCCACGGCAAGCACCAGTAGCGCCAGCAACGCCCGCAATTGCTCGGCACGCAGCCGTTGCCCGGCGCTCGCCCCGAATTGCGCGCCCAGAACGCCGCCCGCCATCAGGATGAGAGCGAGGAGCACATCGACGGTCTGATTTGCAATCGCGTGCAGAAGCGTCGCCGCGCTGGTCACAAAGATGATCTGGAAAAGCGATGTGCCCACAACGACATTCGTTGGCGTGCGCAGCCAGTAAATCAGCGCCGGCACCATGATGAAACCTCCGCCAACGCCCATCGTCGCCGCGAGCAGCCCGCCGACGAAGCCGATTGCGAACGGGGGAATTGCGCTGATGAAAAGCTTGGAGCGCTTGAACCGCATCTTGAACGGCAGGCCATGCACCCAGCTATGCTGGCCCGGGCGGCGCATGGAAACCGGTTTGCCGGCATTTACCCTGCGAAGCGCGCTCATGCTCTCGATCATCATCAGGATGCCGACGCCGCCAAGCAGCAGCACGTACAGGAGGCTGATGATGAAATCGATCTGGCCGGTTTCGCGCAGGAATCGCACGACGAATACGCCGATCAGCGAGCCGACCAGTCCGCCCGCAACGAGCACCCCACCAAGCTTGACATCCACATTGCCCCGCCGCCACTGCGCCAGAGCTCCGGAAATGGAGGTTGCAATAAGCTGGTTTGCGCCGGTTGCAACCGCGACCGCTGCAGGAACGCCGGAAAAGATCAGGAGGGGCGTGATCAGAAAACCGCCGCCGACGCCGAACAGCCCCGACAGAAACCCCACAGCCGCACCCATCCCCAGAATTGTGAGGATGTTGACCGTAATCTCGGCAATGGGCAGGTAAATATTCATCGAGGCAGCAGGTTTACGCGCCGCGCGCATCGCCACTCCAACAGACGCGGGCGTCGCAACTTAACCTGATAAAGCACAAACATTGACGAACCGGCAATTCAAACCGAAACGAACTGATGAATTAGCCGGACGCGGAACGCTGAGGATGGCGCGCTTGGTCGATGTGAGACGCGCCCGAAGTTAGGCGTTGGGTTTCCAGAGATCGACAAACCGATCCGCTTTGGTCAGGTCGGACTGCGACAGTATGGCGCGCAACTGCTCACGCTTGGCGGCCCCCTCGACATCGCCCCCCTTCGCCGCGACGGCATACCAGCGATAGGCCTTCGCCAGATCGACTGGACGCCCAAGGCCACGCTCCAGCAGAACCGCCAGATTGTACTGGCTGTCGACCACGCCGCGCGCCGCCGCTTTCTCGAACCACCGAAACGCTTCGGCGTAGTTGGCGGATCGAACCGAGCGCTTGGTCTGCAGCACGCCAAGATTGTGCATGGCGAGCGCATGGCCTCTCAGCGCCGCGCGTTCATACCAGATCGCGGCCTGCGTCAGGTCGCGGCGAACCTTGCGGCCGCGTTCGTATTGCGCACCGAGGAGATAAAGCGCGCCGGGCTGCTCCCGATCATAACCCGGGGGCGTATCGGAGATTGAGACCGCAGTTGCATCGGTCCCGGCCCCGTAGAGTGAAACTACGCGCGTCACTTTCCATTCGGCGCTCGACGGCGTCGTTTCGGCGACTGTAGTCCATGCCGACTGCGACCACGCCAATTCTGTCAAATCAGCTTTGACGCCGCGCTGCGCCTCTCCGGCGAGCGAGAATGCGGGCTTGCTGCCAAGCAGGTTGATGCACAGCAGCACGACGCTTGCGACGAGCATGATCAGAACGCCAATTACCAGCCCCGTGCGCACGCGACGGCTGCTTTCCTGCTCATATTCGTCGTCCTTGGCGCCGGAATAGGCCGGACGGACGAGTTTTTCGCCTTCACGCCGCTGCGGTGCGGCAGCGCTAGGCGATGCATGCGGCTGCATAGGCGCGCGCCGTGCGGCAGCTTCGGGCCTTTCGGCGGCGGGCGCTTCATTGACTGGAACCGTCAGCCCTGCCCTGCGAGGTGAGGGCGTCGCCTGCGGAGCGACGCTCACCTGTTCGAGAAACTGGCGCAGGGTTAAGTGCACCTCCTCCAGCGCCCGCGTGGTGCGCTGCCCGGTTTCGCGCGACTGAAGGTTCAGCGAGCGGACTTCGTTTTCGATCCCGGCAAAGCGCGCCGCTGGGGCCGTCTGCTTCAGCGCTTCGGTCAGATGCCGCGCGGTCAACTCGAAAGTCTGGCGCGAGCTTTTGTTCGCCGCGTCAACGACGGCGGCCTCGGCGCGAACAGCGGCGTTTTCCGCAGCCGACACGGATAGCCGCGCAGCGTGCCCGATTTTGTCGAGCTTTGCATCGATATGCTGAAGCGCCGCGCCTTGCGCGATATGATGGTTTTGTTGGGCGTCGAGGCGCTCCGCGACCCGTTGCAGTTGAGCGCCAACGGCCTCGCCTGCGCCCTCGCCTGCGGAGCGGGCCTGCAAGCCGTTGAGACGCTCCAGGATTTCCTCGATGCGCTGCTCTATGACCGCATTGCTGTTTCTGATTTCATTGCCGCTGGTCCCCGCCTTAATGAGATGGCGCAGTTCCTGAAAACGCTTTTCCAGCCAGTCACGCGCCATATCCTCGCGCGCATCCGGAGCTTTTGGCGGGATCGTCCGGGCCCGTGGACTCTCGCTCATCCCGTGCGAGCCGGTTTGCACATAGCGATCAGGCTCCGGCGCCGGGTAGAAATACGAGCGATAATCCGCATGGGCTTCCCCGGCAGCGATGGCCGAACGAGCGTCTGCCGAATAAACGGCGTTGTGCTCCACGCCCGGCGCCGGCGAAAATTTGCGCCTGTAGACCGGCTGCGCTTCGCTTTCCGCAAGCGTTTTGGCGAGCGTTGAAACCCGCTCCTGCATTTCCATGACATGCGGCGCCGCGCCCGTTTCCTGCATCCGCTCGACATACTGACGCAGCAAAGCCTCGACATTTGTCGCGCGAGCGGTCGCGTCAGGCGCTTGCGAAGGCGCCTCCAGACCTGGCGTTCGTTGCATTTTCGACGTCATGGCCGTCCTCGTAGACATAACGGTGATTTGGCGCCGTTACTCGCGGCAATCGGGAATCACAGTCCGGGAACAACCTTAAGGGTATATACGAAAGCCTACAGGTGGGGATTCCCGGTATGGAGTTATCTGTTGAGAAGAAATTCGCAGGACACGGTAAATATTCTGTAAAGTTCCGCACACGAGGCGGTTTTTTATTTAATCGCATCAAATGGATTGACGTTAATCTTGCGATTATGGAGCACCAGCGTTGCACGCTGCGATCGCATTCCTCTATACTGGCGGCGTGATCAAGGACAATCAGAAATTGCCGGGCAGGACTCCCGAGCCGTTTTTCCAGGCTGCGAGTACGCTCGCCGTTGCGACCAAAGGCGCTGGGCTTACAGATATAACGGGGAAAGTCACAGACTGGCTTCGCGAGATGCAGGCCCGGGACGGACTTCTGACGCTGTTCATCGGCCACACAAGCGCATCGCTGACAATTCAGGAAAACGCCGATCCCGCCGTGCAGGTTGACCTGCTGCGAGCGCTGGCGCGCTTCGCCCCCGAGAACGCGGACTATATGCACGCCGATGAAGGCCCCGACGACATGCCCGCGCATATCAAAGCCATGCTGACCTCTGTCAGCCTGTCGATCCCGGTTGTCGGCGGCAAGGCTGCTCTTGGCGTCTGGCAAGCTGTGTATGTCATCGAGCATCGCGCAAGGCCGCATCGGCGCCGTATATCGCTCCACTACATTGGTAACCGCGCCGAGGGCCAGACTTAACTCATTGGTTACATTTTTATTACACTTGCATACATTCCTGCGGCAGAATGAATTGCGTGTTGACAGTAACGTTAAAATCACTTGCGGCCTCGATTTCGCCGCAAGCATGCTTACTCTGGAACTGCAGAGCGCAGATGTTAACGCCCTGTTCACGCCGAGTTTTTAACGTCCGGTCTGGTTCAAGTAAATTTACAGAGTGAGGATCATGCAGCGCATTCTTCTTGCCGAAGACGACGAGTCCATGCGCCGATTTTTGGTCAAGGCTCTCGAGCGGGCCGGCTATATCGTGGAGGCGTTTGGCGACGGCGCCGCAGCCTACGAATGCCTTCAGACGCAATCCTTTACGATGCTGCTGACCGACATCGTCATGCCTGAGATGGACGGGATCGAACTTGCGCGCCGCGCATCCGAACTCGACCCGGACCTGCGCATCATGTTCATCACCGGCTTTGCGGCCGTCGCGCTTCACCCCGACGCTCAGGCGCCGAAGGAAGCTCGCATTCTTTCAAAGCCGATCCATCTGAAAGACCTCGTGCGCGAAGTGGATCGCCTGCTCGCGGCGTGATCATTGGCTCGCCGTGGCTTTCGGCTGCGCCATCGCCCGAATCTCTCAATGCGATGTTGACGGCGAGAGAGGTCCACGGTTACAAGATTAGCCGAAGTCGGCCCCTGTAAGGGCCACCCTATGGACGCGTAGCTCAGCGGTAGAGCACTACCTTGACATGGTAGGGGTCACAGGTTCAATCCCTGTCGCGTCCACCACTCAACCAAGCAATTCTATTTAAAGTTGCAGTATTTAGCCTTTAAAACCTTACTTGTTATATTCATTTAGCTAGGCCATCATTATTCCTTATTCCTGCCCATTTTTATCCGTCTGGTACGGCGAGATAGCGTTAGAGGATCTAGTATGCGGTTTTTAATCGGATTTTTCGCGACGACACTTATTGCCATAATGCCATTTTCCCCTAGTGCCAACGCGCAGGATCCTACTCCCTTCAATAAGTATCAAGATGAAAAGCGTCAGGCTAACACCAATACTGTG